>CAZGKS010000103.1:0-7228 GCA_964526275.1 uncultured Methylobacterium sp.
ACGCAATTCCGGACGCGAAACCGGTTCCAACGATCGCTGGAATTGCTCTAGAGCACGGCGTCTTTTGCCCTTGATGATTCCATCAAAAGCAAAAACGCTCCAGAGCCTTGTCCGATTTGTCAACCTTTGATCGGTTCGCCATTATGGGCTTTGCCCAGAAAATCGCCTTGCAAATATTCCACTTTCCAGCTGGCCAGCAGGTTGGCGGTTTCTTCGTCTTGCACCCATTCGGCGACGGTCTCGATTTTGAGATGGCGTGCCAATTGCAACAGGGTTTGGACAAAAAACCGATCATCGGGCGAGCGGGCCAGATTTTTGATGAAGGTACCGTCGATTTTGAGAATATCGATCGGCAATAGCCGCATATTGCGGAAAGATGTATGCCCGGCTCCAAAATCGTCGATGGCGACACGCGATCCGACCGCCTTGATGCATTCGATCAATTTGCGCGTGGCTTCAATATCTTCGATCAAGGAGGTTTCCGTGATCTCCACGACAAGCCTGCTGGCAATGTCCGGTTTGTCTTTGAGCAACCCTTCCAAGGCGTTCCGCCATTCCGGATGCAAGGCGGTCGACACCCCCACATTGATGGTGAGAATGAGGTTGGGCTCGTTTCCGAGGCGCTCAACCGCCTGTTCCATGACGCGGTGATCGATCAGGTGCAGGAAGCCGAGTTTTTCCGCTGGCGGAATGACGCTGCCAGCCCCCAGCCACGTGCCTTCGGGGGATATCATCCGGACCAGGGCTTCGTGCATGGCGATCTTGCTGGTCTTGGTCGAGAAAATAGGCTGGTAGGCGAGCACGATGCGGTTATCGTTAAGGGCGCTGAGCACGACATCGGTGGTTTCGCGATTTGAACTGCGCTTGGTCTCTTTCACGGAATCCGAAGAAAACGCCGTGAAGGTCTTGGTGGGGGAATCGCAGGCATCGTTGAGCGCTTCCTCACAGCCAAGCAAGGCTTGATCGGCCTCCTTGCTGAAACGGGGGCATTCAATGCCGCCGATGCGGATCGAGGCAGAAATGGCCCCGGCGCTGGTTTCAATCGGGCTGGTGCGGATGGCGCTGGTCAAGCGCGCGGCGATCTGCTCCATGAATTCCGGATGGCTTGGGCTGAGCAAAACACCGATCTTGTTGTTGCCACAGCGGCCGATAACGTCCTTGCGGCGAACAAGCCCCCGCACGCGGCGCGTTACGCCCGCGATGATCTCATCGCCGATATGGAAGCCATAGGTGCGGTTCAAAATCGCCAGATCATCGACCCGGATCAGAAACAGCACCAAAGAGCGCTTGTCGCGGATCACGGTTTCAATGCCTTGCGCGATGGCATGGACGAAATCGCCGCGTGTCAGCGCGCCGGTAACCGGATCGAAATGTTTTTTGTTGAGCAGCGCCTGCTCTTCAGCGCTGGGGGCCATAACGCGGCGGCAGGTGCCATGCACGAGGCGCGGGCGCCCGCCTTCTGCGGCGAACCAGTGACCGCGATCTTCGACCCATAGCCGCAAACCGGGGGCGGGATTGACAAGGTAGCGGACATTGAAGGCTACCCCCGTGCCGGGATCGGTTTTTTCGGTCTCGAAAATCTCGGCATGGCGCGATGTCGGGCTGGCATGGTCAACCAACGTGGCGTAGCGCGCGCCGCTGGAAAAACCGCTGGTATCGGGCAGGCCAAAAATCTTTTCGGCGCCTTCTTCCCACGCGATCGAATCGTTCTCAAGGTTCCAGATATAGGTTGCCGAGCTGAGGCTGGATGCCGGATTGGCAGATGCGGGGGAAAATTTTCCGGGGATGTCAGGCATTTTCAAAACGGGTTCCGCAGGGATTGTTGGCGCGACAACGCTCATTTGAAAACTCCAAACCCTTAATATCTCATGTTCTAACGGGGCTAGAACCTAGTTTCAGGTTGATCTGTTCCGAATCTCTACTCTAGAGGCGACTATGTTTTGACGCAACTATATCTTGCGCTGATCTCCGGACGCTTTGATCTTCGATAAGAGAACAAGGCCATGCGCTTCAAACGTGCAGATTCCGATCCTGTGTCAAAACAGTAAAGGAATGATTGATTATCAGGGTTTTATCGAGAGAAGAGCCCCTAAATTAACGGATAAAATTCGGGGGATGAAGGCCGAAGGCGTGGCGGGCTTTGACGCAAACACAGCCCTGGCCGCTTTTTTGGTCGAATTTAATCATTTCTTTGCTTAAATTTTTACGAATTTTTAAAATAGACACACGCGGCAAGGTGGTCGTCTCCTGTTCCGGTTTCTGGATCCAGTTTGCAGGAAGGGGAGGACTTTGGCTCTAACCTTGAGGATTGCCGCGCGCCGCAGCGCCTAAAATCAGCCTATAGCGTTTTTGCTTTTGATGGAACAATCAAGCGCAAAAGACGCGTTCTTCCACATCGAGATAAGCGCGGGATGGGTTCGCATCAAAACACGTCCTGACCCTGGCGGGTTTTGCAAAATCCATTATTTCTGCAAAGACAAAGTGGTGAAGGCCTCGAACTGGGACAGGAAAATCCGGCCTTTGAAATGCTGCATGAAATCGGAGCGTTTCAGGGCATCCATCACAGGGCCTTTGACCTCCGAGAGGTGAAAGCCGACCCCGGCCGAGTCGAGCCGATGGGCGATCGCCTCCAAACTTTCCAGCGCGCTGGCGTCGATGGCGTTCACGGCGGGGCACATCAAAATGACGTTTTTTACCATGGGTTGGTTCGCCACATGGTCATAAATGGCATCCTCCAAAGCCCGCGCATTGGCGAAGTACAGGCTTTCGTCAACCCGGATTGACAGGATGCTCGGGGTGGTGATGACCGGATGGCGCGCGACATTGCGGAAGTGCTCTGTGCCCGGAACCTGGCCCACAACGGCCATGTGCGGCCGCGATGTGCGCCACAAAAACAGCAGGAGCGACAAAGAAACGCCTGCCGTGATCCCGGCCTCCACGCCGATGAAGAGCACTGTCAGCATTGTTGTTGCCATCGCTGCAAAATCGGATTTTGAGTACGCGTAAATGCGCTTGATGGCGGCAATATCGACCAGAGACAGCACGGCCACAAGAATGGTTGCCGCGAGCACGGCTTGCGGAAGGAACCGAAACAGCGGCGTGAGAAACACCGTTGCAGCGAGGATGCCGACCGCCGTATAGGCCCCTGCGAGCGGTGTCTGTGCACCCGCATCGAAATTCACTACCGAGCGGGCAAAGCCTCCCGTTACCGGATACCCGCCCGAGAGGGCCGCGGCGAGGTTTGAGGCGCCGAGCGCCGTTAATTCCTGATTGGGGACGATCCGTTGCCGACGTTTCGCCGCAAGCGTCTGGGCAACGGATACGGATTCAACAAAGCCTACGAGGCTGATCAACGCAGCGGGCAGGAGCAATTGCTGCCACAAACCAGGGTTAAAAGACGGCAGTGCAAAGGGCGGCAGACCGGCGGGAATTTCACCGACGATCTTCACGCCCTTTTCGACAAGGCCGAAGCCGACCACAGCAAGGATCGATAGCGCAATCGCGGCTACCGGCCCGGCCTTTGCTATCCTATCCGCCAGACGAGGTTTCAAGCCGAACGCCAGCAACAAGGGCTTGAGCCGTTTGCGTGCCCAGAACAAGAAAGCCGTTGCCAAGACCCCGATCACCAAAGTGTAAGGATTGACACCGCCGATGCCGTGGTAAATCCCGATCATGAGATACGGAAGCGTGTCACCTTCCGCCTTGATCCCCAGAATGTGCTTGAGCTGGCTTGTCGCAATCAAGATGCCCGAGGCGGTAATGAACCCCGAAATCACCGGATGGCTGAGGAAGTTCGCCAAAAATCCCAGCCGCAACACAGACATCGTGATCAGTATAATACCCGACAAAAAGGCCAGCGTGATTGCCGCTGTCAGATATTCCGGGCTTCCTGCCGTCGCAATCGGCCCAATTGCCGCCGCGGTCATCAACGACACCACGGCGACCGGCCCCACCGCCAGCACCCGGCTGGTGCCAAATAGAGCGTAAGCGATAAGCGGCAGGATCGAGGCATAAAGCCCTACCTGTGGCGGCAAGCCTGCCAGCATCGCATAGGCCAGACTTTGGGGCACCAGCATGACCGTCACGATCACGGCGGCGGCGAAATCGTTTTGCGCCTGCATGCGGGTATAGGTCGGTGCCCAGCCCAAAATCGGCAAGAAGGAGATCAGACGTTTCAAGGGCCACCCATCTGGATCAGGCAATCGTTATCGCTGGGGGTTTGGCCATCCATTCCCTGGCTTTTTCCCTGGCCTTGAGCTGGGCCTGCCAGTCGATGCGCGGCAACATGCACTCTTTCAGCCGCCAAGCGAGGTGACGGGTTTGTTCGGCTCGAAAGGCGGGAGCGTGGCCTTGATCCAGCAAATGCTGTCAAGGATCCGTGACGCCAAATTCTTTTCGGTAAAGTCCGGTGCCGGGCGGTCGATGCCGGGCAAGCCGATGGAGGGGGTGATTTCCGTCATGGTTGCTGTATCCTTTGGGGTGATGGTCACAATGTGTTGACGGGAACCTTGAGGAAGACCTTGCCGCTGTCGTCGGCTGGCGGGAGGGCGCCCGCGCGCATGTTTACCTGAAGCGAGGGGATAATGAGCCGTGGCATGGCAAGCGTTGCATCCCGAGCTTCGCGCGTGGCCACGAATTCATTTTCGCTAATTCCGTCTTTTACATGGATATTGTGCGCGCGCTGTTCGGCTACCGTGGTTTCCCAGCGGATGTCGCGGCCATTCGGCCCGTAGTCGTGGCACATGAATAGTCGCATTTCGCCCGGAAGCGACAGGACACGCTGGATCGAGCGGTACAATATGCGGGCATCGCCACCGGGAAAATCGGCCCGGGCGGAGCCGCCATCCGGCATGAACAAGGTATCGCCAACGAAAGCCGCGTTGCCGATCACATGCGTCATGCAGGCCGGGGTATGGCCGGGCGTATGGATGGCGAAGGCGGTCATCGAGCCTATCTGGTATTCGTCGCCATCCTTGAAAAGCTGGTCGAACTGGCTGCCGTCGCGCTGGAACTGCGTACCTTCGTTGAAGACTTTCCCGAAGGTGTCCTGAACGATGGTGATCTTCTCGCCAATGCCGATCTTGCCGCCCAGTTTGCCCTGGAGATACGGCGCGCCGGATAAATGATCTGCATGCACATGCGTTTCGATCAGCCACTCGACCTTGAGGCCATGTTTCTGGACAAAGGCGACAATCAGATCGGCTGATGCATAGGCGATCCTTCCCGCCGCATAGTCAATATCCATGACAGAATCGATGATCGCGCAGGACGCCGAGTGCGGGTCTTTCACCACATAGGTGACAGTATTGGTCGATGCATCGAAAAAGGCCGTGACCTGCGGTTGCACCGATAAGGCGACAGAATGCGGGATGGGGGAAAAGACGGTCATGGTTTCCTCCTTTACGGGATCAAGCGGTTTGACACCGAGGGAGGGTTTGAAGCCAGCGCGCGAGCACGATTCCGCCTCCCATCGCGATCAGGAACAGGGCGGTCGGCCATGGCGCGAAGCCAAGCGCCGGGATAGCACCGCCAGGGCAGAAACCGGCAATGCCCCAGCCGATGCCGAACAGCGCGGACCCGCCGATCAGCTTGGCATCGATGCTCCGTGCGGTCGGCAGATGGAATTTCGTGTCGAAAAGCGGGGCCTGACGCTGCCCCATGAGCAGCCGGTAGCCGATGGCGGTTGTGACTAAGGCGCCGCCCATGACACATGCCAGGCTGGCATCCCAAGTGCCGAACGGATCAAAGAAGTTCAGAACCTTGGCCGGGTTGCCCATGCCGGAAATCGCAATGCCGATACCGAAGATCAAGCCGGCAACGAGAGCGGACAGGATGGATTTCATCTTGGTCAGCCTCCAAAGCCGTGACGGATAAGCGTTACAGTTGCGAAGGTGGTCACCATGAATGTCGCTGTGGCAACGATGGATCGGGGCGACAGGCGGGCAATGCCACATACCCCATGGCCCGAGGTGCAGCCTGATGCATATGTGACCCCGACCCCGACGATCCCGCCGCCCACGACAAGGGCAGCGCCGGTCGTCGGTGCGGCGAAGCTGAACTGCGCCCCCAACAAGGTCGCCAAGAGCGGCGCAACAACGCACCCCGCCAGGAAAGCAAGCCGCCAGGGGGTATCAGGATGCTTCGGCGCGAGGAGGCCGCCAAGCATCGCTGTCATGCCCGCGATTCGGCCGTTGAAGGCCATCAGGATGACGGCCGCCAGACCAATCAAGACCCCGCCGAACAGTGAGGCATAAGGGGTGAAGGGGGTGCTCATGCGATCAGGCCTTCTTCACAATACACGCTGCACGTGCGAATGTCCAAGAGCCACACGAAGCGCGCGATCGATGGATCGAACATGAACCATGGGAGCCTCCTGTGAAAACTTGTTGTTTAATATCTTCGAATATGCTTAAATGTCAATCATGAAAATAGAGATTAAAAATGTTTCTTTTACCGCCCTTGAATCGAGCGCTGAAGCAGCCTCGATTCTGCTTGGCGCCATGGCCAATGCCAAGCGGCTGATCGTTCTGTGCAACTTGCTGGAGGGCGAAAAATCGGTTGGGCAACTTGCGAATATCGTTGGGCTCAGCCCGGCCGCCTTGTCGCAACATTTAGGCAAAATGCGGGCTTTGCGCCTCGTTGAGACGCGCCGGGACGGGCAGGTTATCTACTACCGGCTGGCGAGCGAAGCGGTGCGGGCAATGCTCGAAACCCTCTATGGGCTCTATTGCTCGCCCGAATCTTGAGGCTTCTGTGCAGGCGTTTTGTCACTGCTGGCCTTACGAACCCCCAGCAAGGTTCCACGATTCATGGTGATGTCTGCAATCGTCATATCGTTGAAAACGGACAGAAAAGCCCGTAAAGCCCGCTGAATTCCGCGCAAAAGATGGCAATGTCCCTGCAATAGGCCCGTGCTTGCTTCCGGATTAATACCAAGGCCTTTGGTATAAAGCACGCCACGCGTTCGAGCGGGGCTTGGGTCCAGCGATTGATTTCACCGACCGTAATATCTTCGGCCTTTCGCACCAGACGCATGCCGCCGTTGCCGCCGCGCAAGGCTTCCATATAGTCGCGCTGGCTTACAACAAGATGTGTTTTCATGGAAACGTATCTTGTTCTTATCTATTGATAGAAAAACACGTCTTTTGCTCTTGATGATTTCATCAAAAAAACGCTCTAGAGCGTTTCCAGCGAAGATTGAATCGCCTGAAACGCTCTATCTCTTTGT
>CAZGKS010000104.1:0-7216 GCA_964526275.1 uncultured Methylobacterium sp.
CGACAAAATCGACCTGTTGCACCGCCAGAACAAAACCCTCGAAGCCATGGCCGAGGCGGGCGACAAGGGCGCACGGCGCGCGGCGGATCTTGCCCGCGACCCTTCCCGGTTTTTAAGCGCGGTGCAGTTTGGTATCACGCTGGTGGGTATCGGTTCAGGGGCTTTTGGCACAGCAACGCTTGGGGCAAAGCTTGCCGATTATCTGGCAACTTTTCCGCTGCTTGGTACCTATTCAGAACCCATCGCCTATACGCTTGTCGTGATTTTCATTACGTTTTTATCGTTGATTTTCGGGGAACTGGTCCCCAAACGGATCGCGCTTGCGCATCCTGAAAAAGTGGCGGCGCGTGTTTCTGGCCCGCTGAGCGTGGTGGGCGCCTTGGGGCGGCCGATCGTGACGTTGCTGGGGGCGACGAGCGCCTTGATCCTCAATTTGCTGCGGGTGCCGCAAACACGGGACCATTCGGTCACCGAAGAAGAGGTCGAAACCATGCTGATCGAGGGCACGGCCTCTGGCGTGATTGACCCGGCGGAACGGGCTATGGTCGAGGAAGTGATCGGGCTGGGGGAACGCCGTGTCTCCGATATCATGACCCGGCGGCGGGATGTTTATTGGGTCGATGTGGCCGATGACCCCAAGGTTTTGCGCGCGGAATTGCGGCAATGTCCGTTCAGCCGTGTTGTGGTTGCCAAGGGCGGCTCGATCGATGAACCGCTTGGCTTTGTCCATAAAAAAGACCTGTTTGACCTGATGCTGGCGGGCAAGACGCTCGATATCGAAAAAAACACCCGCCAGCCTTTGTTTGTCCCGGAAGTTTCTTCGGTGCTCGACGTGCTGGAGCTGTTTCGGGAAAAACGCAACCATTTTGCCTTTGTGCTCGATGAATTCGGGACGTTTGAGGGGGTTGTTACCCTCACCGATGTGCTCGAAGCGATTACGGGCGATATTCCAGAAGAGCATGAACCTGTTGCCACACGCCATATTATTCCGCGGGAAGACGGCAGTTACCTGGTGGATGGGCGCACGGAAACCGACGAATTGGAAGAAATTCTGGGGATTAAAGTTGCCTCCGATGCCCCGTTTCGTACGGTTGCCGGGTTGGCGCTCGATGTGTTCGGTCGCATTCCGACGGAAGGGGACACCGAACCCTTGGGCGAATGGCGGATCGAGATTATGGATATGGATGGTCGCCGGATCGATAAATTGCTGTTCAGCAAAGCGGATGCGGAGGACATGGCCGCCCTGAGATCCGGATAGGGATGCCAACACGCGGTATTTGAGGGGGCCTCTTGAGGATCGTCCGCTGCGTTCAAACAAGCCCGCGTGCTGCTCGCAAGCGTGTATGCGGCTCTTGGTATTGCAGGTTTTTTGGCGATACATCGCCGCCATTTTGCAGCAGGTTTTGTTGCAAGGTGTTGCCGCGCAGTTTTTATAGCGTTTTTGCTTTTGATGGACTCATAAATACGCGTTCTTCCACACCAAGATAAGAGCGTGCTGTGTTTTCATCAAAACGCGTCATGATCTAGGGTCAGGACCCATTAAACATGGAAGGTTGGTCGCTTCGAAAATGAAAGAGCATCCCGTGTTTTAAACTTGGATAGGTCGCTATTTCTTTCTTTTTCTCGCGATCCTCCGGACGTGATCTTGACGGCAAATGGATACGTCAAACCTCTCAACCGTGCCATGGGGCACGCTTTTCGAGCTTTTCCTGTCCTTTTGCTCACCAAAATCACGCCAACCATCCACGATAATGAGTCCTGACCCTAGGTCTTTGAGAATATAGGTCTTTGAGAGCCCGTTTTATGCGCGGCCGGAAACCCCCTGCCGGGCGATGCGGTTATTGGCGTCAATCGATAAGGCGCGTTGGTAGTTATCGGTCGCCTCGGAGCGGTTGCCGGTTTTGTCATAGGCCAGCCCGCGTAACGCCCAGCTATCGGCGCTGCGGTTATCGACATTAAGGGCGGCGTTGAGATCTTCGATCGCTTGTTCGTATTTGCCCACGGCGATCAGGCTTTGCGCCCGCGCCTGGTAGGGGGGCGCGACATAGGGGTTGCGGTCGATGGCGGAGTCAAAATCCGACAAAGCCAGATTATGCTGCCCCTGGGCCTGATACACCAGACCGCGCCCATGATACGCTTCCGCGCCCGCCGGATTAAGCTGGATCACGCGCCCCAGATCGCTGATCGCTTCCCCAAGGTTGCCTTGGGTGCGGTACAGGTTGCCGCGCGCCAGATACGCAGGGTGATAGGCGGCATCGGCGGTAATGGCGCGGCGGAAATCCAGAATGGCGGCGTCGTTGCGCCCGCTTTGGCGCAAGGCGAGCCCGCGATTGGTATAGGCGGCGGCGTAATTCGGGTTGAGCTGGAGCGCCTTGGTGAAATCGGCCAGCGCTTCTTGCAGGCGGCCGGATTTGGCATAGGCGACGCCGCGCGTATTATAGGCTTGCGGATCGTTGGGGTTGCGGCGCAAAACCTCGCTGAGCGAGGCGATATTGGCCTGGGCGGCCTGTGGGTTGGTTGCCTCGTCGATTTCGACCACGCGGCGGGTGGAAGAAAGAGGCGAGTTTGTGGTCTCGCATGCTCCCAGGGCCAAAACGGTGCATAAAGCGGCAAGATAAGGGAGATGCTTGGGCGCAAAACGCGCAGAAAGCTTGGGCATCGGGATGCTGGTTGCACCGGCGGTGCCGATTGTGTGCCTCAAATGGAGCATAGCAAGCGTATCCTTATGCGACCCTGACCGGGGAGCGATTTTAACCGTGAATACGTGGTCAGATTAACGTAAATTCTCCATGAACGAAATGAGAATTTTGCCCATAAACCAAAAATGCCGGGGCTATATGCGCGCGGATCGTGCCAAAACCAGGCGTGCCGAGCCGGAAGTGTACTGGAGAGGTGGGGTTTGTTTGGAGCAGATGCGCTTGCGTTTGAGCGCATGGGGCTTTTACGCGCCGCATGGATGCGATTTTTAAGGTTTGATTTTTGTATTCTTTGTAGGGGCATACCAAGCCAAAAACCGGGTTGCGGTTATCGCGCACCCGGTACATTGGTTGGTTACGTTTAAAACGGCTCGATTGGGCTATTGATGGGCCCAAGAATCGCTTTCTCAGGAATGCGCTTTCTCAGGCGCGCTTCTTGACCGGCATGGGCAGGGCCCCTTCGCGCTGCAGACGCTTGCGTGCCAGCTTGCGCGCGCGGCGCACGGCTTCCGCAGATTCGCGCGCCTTCTTTTCAGACGGCTTTTCGTAATGGTCCCGCAGTTTCATTTCGCGGAAAATGCCTTCACGCTGCATTTTTTTCTTAAGGGCACGCAAAGCTTGGTCGACATTGTTGTCGCGGACGAGAACCTGCACGTTTGCTCCATCGGCTGAAGGAAAAGAAAAAGGCCTACAAACCTTGCAGGCCATCCGTGCGGGCCTATAACAAACCTTGGCGGCCTTGTCTATGCGGTTGAGCAAAAATATGCCTGCAAGGCCTATGGCGCGGCGGGTTGCGCCGCTTTCAGGCGATGATATCGGGTTGTCGCAGGTTCAATAGATGGGTGATCTGGTCTTTGATCCGCAATTTGCGCTTTTTAATGCGCTGAATTTGCAATTGATCCGCATTTTCCAGTGCCTGCAAGGCTGAAATGGCTGTTTCCAACGTGGTGTGTTCGGCTTGCAGCCGTTCGATTTGGATCGTCAAGGGATCTTGTGGATCTGCCGTGTTGCGCAAGCATGCTCCCGTTTTTAACCTTTGTGCCCAAAGGCGGTCTGTTTGTCTAGTGGGTGTGTGTGGCGATGCACCGGGCGCGCACGAATTGCTGCAGTGCGTTGTATTTTTCCTCTTGTGCTTTAGCGCGGCTATGCAAAACTCAGGGTTGCCGTTGAAACGGAGCGTTCAACCTAATAAGGAGCGTTTCATGTCGTTGTCGGGCCATATTTCGGAATTGGAGCGCAAGCATCAGGCGCTTGAACAAAAAATTGCAGCGGAAACAGTGCATCCCAACCCGGATGCTGTGCGATTGGCGGAAATGAAGCGACAAAAACTGACCTTGAAGGATGAGCTGAACCGCTTGCGCGCGCAAACCGGGGGCACTGCCAAGGCATAAGGGTTTTGGCCTTTTCGGTTCATTCTTCTTTACCTCTATTGCTCTATCTTTCTGTGGTATCGCATTTTCTTTGCGCAGCCTTATAACCTGTTTGCGTAAAGGGCGCGTTTGAACAACAAGATAGGGCGATGGTTCGATCCATTGTGATCGAAACGCGCTGCAGTGCTTGTATCTCCGGTATCTCCGGTGTTTGAATCTCTAGGGCTTGAAGCCTTGGTGTTTGAAGCCTTGGTGTTTGAACAGGGGCAGGCTAAAACGGCAAGAGAAGGAACAGGGCGATATGAACCGCGCAATAAGTGCCAGGTGGCATGCCGTTAAAGAATATATTCTTTTTTTGTTCTGTATAGGGAAAATGCCAAATTTCAGCGCAAGGATATACCCTTTGCGAAACCTTGGCATGGCTGTGCTGGTGGGCGCCCTTTTAGGGCCAGGCCTGCCGAGTGTTGCGCATGCGCATCCCCATGTTTTGGTCAAGGTGCAAACGACCCTTGAGATGAATGCGCAAGGCACCCTGACCTGGATCACGCATCGCTGTACCTTTGATGAACCCTATTCGGTTTATGCCACAACCGGGCTCGATAAAAACAAGGATGGCAAGCTGGACCGTGAAGAACTGCGCGACCTGGCCCAGGTGAATGTGGAATCTTTGGCTGAATACGGTTTTTTCACGCGTTTCAAACCGCATGAAGGCGGCAATCTGGACATAAAAAACCCCGATAAACCAAACCAGAGCCCAATTGAATTCGCTCTCTGGCCCGATTATACGCTCGAACACGATGGCAAGGCGCTGACTTTAACCTTCACCCTTGTTCCAAAAGGGCCGCCGCCTGCTGTAAAATCCGCGCGGCTGGAGATTTATGATCCCAGCTATTTTGTCGCCTTTGCTTTCGATGAGCAGCAACCCGCCACGCTGGCAGGCGCCCCGTCACCCTGCAAGGCAGAGGTGCATTTGCCCAGCAGCAAGGCTCTCTCGAAGCTGACAAAATTAAGTGAGCAAATGTTCGATGCTTTGGCACGGACAAGCGATCAAGAGGCTGATTGGGCAAGTTATATCAAAGTTTCATGTCCGTAAGATGGAGCGTTCTTGCGTTTGATGCAATCATCAAAAAAAGACGCGTTCTTCTTCAAAAAGATCGGGGTATGAGTTGTTTTTTCAAAACACATCCTACCAATGGCCTTTGATGCGGATACATAAGGCCATTGAAAAAAGATAAATTATCTTATCTTTATAAGGATATACGATAATTTGTGGCAGCTAACGAAGAGTCCTGTTCAATGATTTTGGGTCTTATGCGCCGAAAACCATGCGCCGAAAACCCAAGACCTTGCATCCCAAACTTCTGAATTGCATCCCAAACCTCTGACTTCATGGAGCCAAACCGTGCGCAACATCACCAGACACGCTTGGGATGCGGTGCATCTTGCCAAAAAGAGCATCCTCCGGGATGGGCTGTGCCTGGTGCTGTTTGCCCCTATCGCGCTGGCGCAACCGGCTTTTGTGCCGCGCCCTTCCCTCGCGCCGCCACCACCGGAGGGCTTGGCTGCGTTTTTATTGGCGATGCAAGCCTCGTTTCATCGCGCCATGACCGGGTTGCTGGCGAGCAATGAAGGGTTGGCCATGCTGGCTTTGCTCGCCTTTGCCTATGGCGTGTTTCATGCTGTTGGCCCCGGCCATGGCAAAGCGGTGATTGCCAGCTATCTGATTGCCAATGAAAATGCGGTTCGGCGCGGTATCGCGCTCGCCTTTGCCGCCGCCTTGGTGCAGGCCCTGATCGCCCTGGGGATGGTTCTGATCGTCATCGGCTTGATGCAGGCCACCCCGATACAGCTGGAGACGCAAATCCGGTATATTGAAATGACCGGGTTTGGGCTGGTCGCCGTCATGGGCCTCGTGCTGGGGGGGCGCAAAGTGCGGCAGGCGTTTTTAACTGCGCCCGAAACCTGCCTCGAAAAAGGCTGTGCGCATATTCTGGCGCCGCAAGGTGCCACAGGCCTGCGTGATTTTTGGGTCATGGCGCTGGCCGCCGGGCTGCGCCCATGCTCAGGGGCGATTATTGTGCTGGTTTTTGCGCTCGCCAAGGGGTTTTACCTTGCCGGGTTTCTCGCCGTTGCCGCTATGGCGCTGGGAACAGCATGCGGTACCAGCGTGTTTGCGCTGCTGGCGAGCAAGGCGAAACATTTGGCGCTGTATCTGCTGGAAGGGCGGCGTGGTTCGGTGCGCTGGCTCTTGGCGCTGGAGGCGCTCGCCGCTTTTGCCCTCGCCGCCTTCGGCTTCGCCTTGGCGGCGGGCGCCATGCGCGCGGAATTTTGATTTTGTTAAGGTTAAGCAACAATGAAGTCTATTAATATCTCTTTGATGTAAATATATTTTTAAAAGCATTAAACAATTGTTCGCTTTGTTCTAGGGAGTTTGTTTAGCTTAACGCCCCCTTGTGCTATATATTTACCGTGTTGATAACGGTTTTGTAGCCAATCAGGAGGCAAATATGCCTATTACTCCGCTCTTTTGTGCGAAAATTGCCAGGAAACTCACTTTGGCTGTCCTGGTCGGTGGTTTGAGCACCGGCGCGGCACAAGCTGCGGATCTGCCCAGCCGCAACAGCTATGCCGGTGCGGGCATGAGCAATGCCTATAACTCTGCTTTCACCAATTGGGGCGGGTTTTATGCCGGCTTGCATTTGGGATATGGTTCCACCAGCGCCAAAAACGCCAAACTGACCGGCTTCAAGGGCGGCGCGCAGCTTGGCTATAACCACATGATAGACCGCTGGGTTGTGGGCGCAGAGGGCGATCTTGCCTATAGCGGCATTGATTATCGCGGTTTTGCGGATTCCTACCGCCAGAAATGGTTGGGCAGCTTGCGCGGCAAGGGCGGATATTCCTTTGATCGCTTTATGCCTTATCTGACCGCAGGCTTTGCCTTTACCAACGCCCAGATGAGCGCAACCACCAAGGATAGCAACAGCCATACCGGGCTTGTATTGGGCGTTGGCGGCGATGTGATGATCACCGACAAGATTTTCGCTGGGCTTAGTTTCCTGCATTACCGGTTTGGGTCACAAAGCTATAATGTCGGCACAATTCGCAGTTCAGACCTGATCACCAACGAACTGCGCGCGAGCGTGAACT
>CAZGKS010000105.1:0-5358 GCA_964526275.1 uncultured Methylobacterium sp.
GCGCGCAGGAAGCCAGATCTCCATGGATGGCAAGGGGCGCTCGCGAAAATCAACCGTGATGAGAAGGGCCGTCAGGTCATCACGCTCAACGAGAACACCAAGTTCTCGATCGATATCCCGCAGATCGATTTTGCGAAAGTCGCCGCCGACGCCACCTCCGCCTTCAATCTCCTGCGCGCCCTCACCACCCCCGTCCCCGATGAGGTTGCGGCCATGGGGGAGGCGGCAACGGACATGTATCGCCGGATGATCGCGGGCGGCATGAGCGAGCAGCAGGCTTGGGAGACGTCGCAAACGGATGCCTTCGTAAATGCGGTGGCGATGCGCCGGAACGTCGATTCCATGCTTGCACGCAATGGTGGCGATGTAAGCAAGATCAGTAAAGACGAATTGCTGCTGACGATGCTCGGCGAGAAGGTTCTGAGCACTGGTGAAAATCCTCTTGTTTCTGTCGATTGCACGCTGACCGGATCCCAGTGCCAAGTGCAGATGGATGCTCTTTTATCCCCCGTAGGCGTAAGTAGTCTGCCCGAGCTCGTGGCGCGCAGGTTGAGCAGTGGCGATTCTAAACAGGTCGCCGCACGTATGCGCGAATTTATCGAATGCGCGGTCGAAAAAGACCCACAGTTGCTGGTCGATGTTTATCGAGCCTTGGGTAATGAGGGTTTTGCGAAGCTGGTTACGGTCGCCAAGAATGTCACCAGCGATCAGCTGCCCGCCCATCTTGGCCAGCTACCGGGATACGACCCCACGATCCTGATCGCTGCGGTGCTTGCTTATGAAGGCAACGGAGACGAAAAGACCCTGCAAGGCATGGCCACCTTGGCTTCGCTTGTCTACAACAAAGGTGCCGAGGTTGAGTGGCAGGATGGCAATGCGCGTGGTGCGAAATTGCTTCTGGCCTACCTTGCCGGCATTGCAGCAGCCCCGACGCTTGCGGCTGGCGCCTCAGCGCTTATCGCGCCAATTACCGAAGCCTGCGCCATGGGTGCACAAGCCTGCGCCACCCAGATCAGCCTGCTGGTCGCGGAGATGCAGGCTTCCTTTCCGGAACTCGGCGGAACCGGTATGGGGCTGGCGGGGATTGCTGCCCTTGTCGAGCGATATGCGGCAAAAAGCCTGATCGAGCGGGCTGGACTGGAAGCCACGCCGGAATTCATCGAAGGGATTGCAGCGCTAAACCGAAATGGTGTAAAATACACTCTGCAAGATATCGTCGAGGTCGCCAAAACGCCGCAGGGTCAGTGGGTATGGCTCGAAAAAGGGAATGCTGCGGCGGGGTTGGAGCATATTCTAGCTCGCCATGAGGCTGACTTCGCTGCTAAGGGGATTTCAGCAGGAGACATTCCGGGAGTTCTGCTTGATGCTCTAAGAACAGGAAACATTGTAGGGATGAACGGATCAGCCAATGTCTACCGCGTTGTATATAATGGAATGCCACAGAATATAGCTATTGGTGTCGGCTCAAACGGTTACATCATCAGAGCAAACCCCGTGAGTGAGTGGAGGCCACTACATTGAAAAATATAAGATTTTCAAGAGAATATTTGAGTAATACTCCAATTTTTTGTTCTAACCCAGAGGATATGGGCCACTTGGATGTGGACGAGCTACCAATAACTGAGGCATTAAAAAGGGATTTAAAGGATTGGAATGATGCATATCAGTCTACATTTAATGATTATTATCCACCTGACTCTGGGTTTGGATCGTTAGAAATAGATAAAAATCATATTGAGGCAGGAAAGGAACTTGCACTACGCTTACAGAATGAACTTGGAGGTGGTTTTACAGTTGAATACATGCCTTAGAGCCCTGTCAGAAGAAAATCGATTGTAGCTGCAAGGACGTTGGGGTAGGCGTTCGGGCATTGTCAGAGCAAAATCGGCTTGCCGCTGACGGGGAGAGAGGTTCGCCGGACCGGATGAGCAACGCCCACATTTTCCGTCAATTGAAACCTCCCCCGAGATTATTCGCCTGAATTCCTGTTCCGCATTTTTGCGCGGAGATCATCGGCAACGGCGATACCGTCATCCGCGTTGGCGGCAACCTTGACCTCAAAGCGGCGACAATTGCGAGCACAGCCGACAAGCTCGACCTGAGCGCGAAATCGCTCACGTTTTCGGATAACGCCGACAAGGATACGTATCTCGATTGGTCGTTTTCGCTCAGCGGCCTCTCGAAGCTTGGCAACGGCACCACGCTGCCGGGGATCAAGGCGGATTACGAATTCCGCAACGTTCAGGGCACGACTTTCGCCACGCTCGGGGAAGGCAAAATCGTCATCGGTGGCAATCGGCTTGACGAAGGAAAGCCGTCGGATTTTATGTCGAAAATCCGCTCGCGCTGGCGAAAATCAACCGTGATGAGAACGGCCGCCAGGTCATCACGCTCAACGAGATGGTGGCGCGCCTCGGCGGCGAGCGCGGCGTGAAGATCGAACGATCCATGTTGAGCAAGTGGCGGCGCTCGCGCGGCTTCACATATAAAAAAAGTCCGCCCATGCACGGGAGCAGGAACGCCCTGGCCTTCTGAAACAGCGCCATGAATGGCGATGCGTTCCGAGCTTGTGTCGAGCACGTTCTGGAGCGTTTTCAGCGAAGATTGAATCGCCGAAAACGCTCTATCTCTTTGTTTTAACGCAATTCCGGACGCAAAACCGGTTCCAACGATCGCTGGAATTGCGCTAGCTGTGTGATTGTGGCGTTTTTGGCGCTGTGGCTTCACTTACCCCGAAAATAACCGCAGGTGTGTTGGAGAGTGCGTGCGCGTTCAGGCTTTCCGATGTGTCGGGGATCGGGGTCATGGTGAGCTTGCGTTTGTGCAGGGCGATCAGGCTGGCGCGATGCCCGATCGAGATCACCGTGGTGGTTGGTAACAAGGTGGCGATTGCGCGGTAAACGCGGTCCTCCAGCGCATCATCGAGGGCGGAAGAGGCCTCATCGAGCAAGAGCCAATCGGGTTTGGCGAGCAGCGCGCGCGCCAAAGCGAGGCGTTGCTGCTCCCCGCCCGAGAGAACCTGCGACCAGTTGGCGGCTTCATCAAGCCGGTCGCTCAAAGCGGAAAGGCCAACAGCCTCCAGCGCGGCGCGGATATCGGTATCGGAATGGGTTGTTTCAAGGTCTGGGTAATTGACGCCTGCGCGTATGGTCCCGATCGGGATATAGGGGCGCTGCGGCAACAGCAGGATGCGCCCGCCTTCGGGTAGCTGGATATGCCCGGTGCCAAACGGCCATAGCCCGGCAATGGCGCGGAAAATGGTCGATTTTCCGGAGCCGGATGGCCCAACCAGCAAGGTTGCCTCGCCTTTGGCAAAGGTTAGATCGCGGATATTCGTGAGTTGGCGGCCATTGGGCAAGCTAAGCGCCAGGTCTGGAATGTGCAGCGCCTCGCCTTGCGCGGTGCGGAGAATCTGGGTGCTTTCCCGGATGGCTTTTGCGCGATGGATCCCCTGTTCCAGAACGCTCAAACGGTCGATAACCGCCTTGTATTCGGCAATCTGGGCGTAGCGGTCAATAAAAAACGACAGGGCATTATCCACCCGGCCAAAGGCCTGAGCGGTTTGGTTGAGCACCCCGAACGAAATCTGCCCGACAAAATAAAACGGTGCGGCAACAACATAGGGAATGACACCGTTGGAGGCGCCATAAAGCTGGGTGAAGCCGGTCAACCATTTACGCACGCTGACAATACGAAAATAATTGAGAACGAGGGCTGAAATCTGGCCAGAAAGCCGGGCTTGTTCGGTCTTTTCGCCATGCAGAAGGGCAACCGGTTCGGCAAATTCGCGCAGGCGGGCAAGCCCGAAGCGGAAATTGGCCTCGTAATGCTCTTGATCGTAGTTGAGCGGGATCAATCTACGCCCGATTTTATGCGCCAGATACGTCCCTAAGGTTGCATAGAGCAGACCAACCCAGAACAACAGGCCTGGAATTTTGGTATCGGTTCCCGGCAGGGTCAGGGCGGCGGAAAGCCCCCATAAAATTACAGCGAAGGAGATCAGGGAAGAGATCTGCTGGATAAGAGAAATGCTGTAATCATAGGTTAAATCTACATATTTGCGCACATCCTCCTGAATGCGCTGGTCTGGGTTATCGACCCCGCCCGTAAAGCTTAGGCGGTAATGCGTGCCGTTATCGAGCCATTGGCGCAGCATATGCAAGGTTGTCCATTCGCGCCAACGGATGCGAAACGCCCCCATGATCGAAAATTCGATTACATTGGAGGTAATCGCCAGTGCAACCCAAGGTACCCATACCCAGAAAAGCAGGCGCCAGAATTCCGGCGCGTTCTTGTTCTGGATGGAATCGATCCAATCGCGCCCCCAATAGCTTAGCTGCACCGAAATCGCGACTTGCCCGAGATTGATAAGAATGAGCGTTGCCAGCCGGATGGCCGCAATGGTTCGTTCTTCTAAAACGATTCCCCGTAAACCGGGCATATCGAGCGCCCGGCGGGTGGTTGTCGAAAAATACTGGTCTGTCAGCGTGGTCGCGGTGCGGATGATCGGCACGCGGGGCAAGACAAGCCCGATAATGCCAAACGCGGCGGCTGTAAAAGCGGTCAAAGCCGGGGGGACAAGAGCGGCAATCACAGGGGGCAACAATGGCTGGAGAAGCCACAACAGCACCAGAACCGCGTATCCAAGTGTGTAAAGCCCTGTCAGGAAGCCCAAAAATGCGCCGGTATGCCGCAAGGTAAGCGCCAGCACGGCCAGCGCCAACCCGCTTGCGCCCAGATAAAATGGCGTTTGGGCGACCTCATTGGCGGCAGCGAGCAACGCGCCAAGCGCAGGCAAGCCTGCAAGCAGGGCCAAGCCAATGGGCGAAAACAGGGCGCGCATGGATATTCTCCTGGGGCATTTTGCGATCAAGCGGGCACGGATTAATCGAAACAGGATGAGGGGGCTGAACACCGCGCCAAAACACAGCCACACCTGAACATAAGGCTGCGGGCAAAACTTGCACCCTATTCCGACGAATCACGTCGCAAGACTATACAGAAGCTCGGCGCAAACCAAACTCACGCCGCGTTTTTTATCTGGAAGGACACAGATTGAGGTGTTTTGGCCGCTTTTGCTGGGTTGGTTGCGCGTGTTGAGGCTTTGCGCCCAAACGTAAAAGGGGAGGGGCAGCTTGAAACGCGTATACGGGTTCCACTTCGTTATAAAATGCTTTATCCGTTGCCCTTGTGCTTCTTTGGGGGGCGCTTTTTTGGTTTTGTCTGTCGATGCGCGCCAGAGCAATTCCAGCGAAAGAGGGAACCGGTTTCGCGTCCGGAATTGCGTTAAAACAAAGAGAGGTAGCAATTCCAGCGAAAGAGGGAACCGGTTTCGCGTCCGGAATTGCGTTAAAACAA
>CAZGKS010000105.1:5458-7194 GCA_964526275.1 uncultured Methylobacterium sp.
AGAGAGGTAGCGTTTCAGGTGACTCACTCTTCGCCGGAAACGCTCTAGATAAAGTGTTTGGTCGGAAAACCAATGGAATATCTTGGTTTTATTGAATTTTGTAAAATCGGAGGTGCCAAATGGCATCCTGTGACGCATGAACCAGGTCTTGACGCTCGCTTTGCCGTTTTTCGGCTTGATCCTGCTTGGCTTTGGCTGCGGCAAGCTCAAAAAATTCCCCGAGCAAGGCTTGGTCTGGATGAATTTCTTTATTGTCTATGTGGCGCTGCCGCCGCTGTTTTTCAAGCTGATTGGCTCCACCCCGCTGGAACAATTGGGTAATTTCCGGTTTGTGTTGCTCACCACCCTGTGCACCTATCTGGCTTTCGTGTTCTCCTTCGGGATAGGGCTCAAGGCCAGCCAGGGCGAGGTAGCCCCTGCGACGATCCAAGGGGTGCTGGGGGCATATTCCAATGTCGGCTATATGGGGCCGGGGCTCACCTTTGCGGCGTTGGGGGCGGCGGCCAATGTCCCGACCGCGTTGATTTTCGTGTTTGATTCGATGCTGTTGTTCACGCTGGTGCCGTTTTTGATGGGGATGGCGGGCAAGGAGCAGCATTCGGTGCTCACAACCACCGCCTTGGTGCTCAAACGTATCCTCACGCATCCGTTCAATGTGGCAACGGCGTTGGGGGTTGTTGCGGCGTATTACAAATGGCAGCCCCCCGCTGCGCTCGATACCATGTTGATCATGCTCAAGAATGCGGCCGCGCCCGTGGCCTTGTTCACGCTGGGGGTAACGGTGGCCTTGCGCCCCATGCGCAAGCTCTCGTTTGCGCTGCCCATGCATTTGCTGATCAAGCTGGTCGGGCATCCGGCGTTGGTCTTTACGGTGCTGTCGGCGTTTGGCGGGTTTGACCGGGTATGGATTTTAACCGCCACCTTGATGGCTGCCTTGCCGCCCGCGCTCAATGTCTATGTGATGGCGCGGCAATATGAGGAATATGTGGAGGAGGCCTCCTCGGGCGTGCTGGTCGGAACGTTGGTGTCGATTGTCACGGTTACGGGCCTGTTATGGTTGATCGCCGAGAACCGCTTGCCGGTGTGGTGATCGTCCAGCCGCCGATGCGCATGGCCAGCGCGCGCAAAGGCGCAAGACGCGCCAGCGCACCAAGGCTTGCCGCCCGTGCCAGATCGAGCGGCAGCCAGTCTTTGATCAGGGCGGTGTTCATGAGGTCTACCCCCAGCGCGCGCAAGCGGATATCAGCGGCGCGGGCGCGGGCATAGGCGGGCAGGGTATCGGCAAGCGGGGTGCCCGCTTGGTGCGCGGCAACCAGCAGCGCGCTCAAGGCTTTGACATCTTGCAAGCCCAGATTAAGCCCCTGCGCGCCAATCGGCGGGAAGGCATGCGCGGCCTCTCCTACCAGCGCGATCGGGCCTTGGGTTAGGGCATGGGCGCGCACAAGCCGCATCGGCACAAGCCCGGTAGGGCCTTCCAGATGCATATCCCCGAGCAGATAGGCCGCTTGCCGCATCATGCGCGCTTCCAGCGCGGCGGGCGGCAAGGCGTGCAAGGCGGCGGCGTTTTCTGGCTTGGCGAGCCAGACCAGCGCGCTCATGCCGGGCGCCATCGGTACCAAGGTGAACGGGCCTTCGCGCGTGTGGAACTCGGTCGAGGTGTCGTTATGGTCGCGGCTATGGCGAAAGCGGGCGGTCAGTGCGCTTTGCGGATAGGGTTTGATCGCAACGCCTATCCC
>CAZGKS010000106.1:0-7185 GCA_964526275.1 uncultured Methylobacterium sp.
CGATAACCCCGATCACGGCGAACAGGCCGGTTTGCGCGCAGGCGGCTTCCAGCGTGGCCACCTCTTCGCCGTTGAGCGCGATCGCTTGGGCGTAATAATGCGCAAAGGCGTGTCGCCCTTCGGGTTTGCGCATCCCGATGGGGCACCCGAAACTCGCGCCCTTGGGGTAGCCGCCCAAAAACGCTTCCGGAAAAACGGCAAGCTTTGCCCCCGCCTCCGCCGCTTGCCGGATAAGGGCTGCGGCCTTGTGGGCCCCTGCGCGCGAATCCTCGGGTAGGGCAGCGGCCTGCACCACGGCGGCTTTGAAGGGGGCGGCTGGGGTGAAGCTCATGCATTCTCCTTGCGGATTTTGGCGATACGCGCCGCCAGCGCCTTGCATAAAGCGCCGTCGCTTTGGTCAAGCGAGAGCGCAATATCAAAATGGTGGAAGGCGGGCATATCGAGGGTGGTTACCGCATTGCCCGCTTGCGCAAAGGCTGCGGCATAATCGGCGGTCTGGCGTTTGAACTCCGCGCTTTCCAGCCCGCCAACCGAGGCGAGCAAATGCGCCCCGCCCCCGCGCGGCAGATGGCGGATAGGCGAATTGCGCTGCGCTATCGCCAGATCCGCCTTCAGCCAGGTATTGACCTTGGTATGCAGCAAGGGTTCAACATCGTGCAGGCCGCTTAGCGCCAAGGCGGCGCCGATCCCGGTATCGGGCAAGCCCTGCGCGCTTTGCCAGCCGGGTGCGAGCACCATGCCGACCAATTGCCCGCCTGCGGAAGAACCGCCGATATGGATCTTGCGCGCATCATAGCCATAATGCCCCGCTTGCCGATAGAGCCAGCCGATCGCCGCGCGGGTCTGGCGGACGATTTCATCGAGCCCAACCGCCGGCGCAAGGGTATAATCGATCACCGCACCCGAAACCCCGCGCGCCAGCATGCCGGCCGCTGCAAAGGCATTGTCGAGCCGCGAACTGGCGCGCCAATAGCCGCCATGGATCCACACAAACAGCGGACTATCTGGCCCCGCCAGATACAGATCCAGCTTTTCGCCCGATTGCGGATCATAAACAAGGTCCGCGACACGGTTGGGGTGGGCGAGCATCGGCGCGCTGGCCGCCACATAGCGGGCATATTCAGCCTCAAAGGAGGCCACCGAAGCCCGCGCATCGTATTGGCGATCCAGCTCCGGCAGATCATAGCGCCGCCACACCTCGGAGGGCGCGGCCGGGACGGGGGTGAAACCGGGCATATTACCGCCAGAGGCGTTGAAACCAGCCATGTCACAGCCCCAGATAGCGATGCGCAAGGGTTGGGTCTGCATCGAGATCCGCCGGGGTGCCGTGCCAGACCACGCGCCCCTTTTCAACCGCGTGATGCCGATCCACCAGCGCGGCCATCTCGCCAAGGTTTTTATCAATCACCAGAATGCTCATGCCCTCGCCTTTCAGACGGCGCAAACACGCCCAGATATCTTGCCGGATAATTGGCGCCAGCCCCTCGGTCGCCTCATCGAGAATAATAAACCGCGGATTGGTCATCAGCGCCCGCCCGATCGCCAGCATCTGCTGCTCCCCGCCTGAGAGCGTTTGGGCCGATTGCCCGGCCCGCTCGCCAAGGCGCGGGAACAGCGCATAGACCTCCGGCAAGGTCCAGCGCCGGGTGCGCCCGCCACGCGCGGTCGCCAGCAGGTTTTCCGCGACACTGAGCGAGCGGAAAATGCGCCGCCCCTCTGGCACGAGCCCCACCCCGATCCGCGCGATGCGGTTGGGTGCTAGCCCGGCAATTTTTGTGCCCCCCACCGTGATCTGCCCGGCGCGGATGGGCAGCAGGCCCATAATCGTGCGGATGGTGGTGGTTTTGCCCATGCCGTTGCGCCCGATCATGGAGATCACGCCGCCTTCCGGCACGCCAATCTCCATACCGAACAGAATACGGCTGGAGCCATACCCGGCTTCAAGACCCTCAACGCGCAGCATGGCCGCCTCCTTGGGGGGTAAAAGCTGCGGCAGCGGCAAGCGGCGGGGGTGCGGCAAGGGGCGGCGAATCATCGCCCAGATACGCGGCCCGCACCTCCGGATGCGCCCGCACTTCTTCTGCAGTGCCGGTGAACAGCACGCGGCCATAGACCAGCACGCTGATCCGGTCGGCAAGCTGGAACACCACATCCATATCGTGTTCGATCAGCAATAAACCGCATTGGCCTTTGATCGTGCGGAGCAGCGCGGTCATGTTTGCGCTTTCTTCCGCCCCCATTCCCGCCATGGGTTCATCCAGAACCAGCACTTGCGGTGCCCGGCACAGCGCGACAGCCAGTTCAAGCTGGCGCAATTGCCCATGCGCCAGCGTATTGACCCGCCGCGCGCCTGCTGCGCCAAGACCAACCTTGTCCAGCCATTGCTGCGCATCGGCGCGGTTTTGGCCATTGCGCCGGGGGTTGGTGAAAAAATCGAGCGCCCCGCCGGTGCGCGTTTCCAGTGCGAGCAGCATGTTTTCGAGCACCGTGAAATCGGCGCAAAGCTGGGTGATCTGGAACGAGCGCGCCAGCCCAAGCCGGGCGCGCTCATAAGGCTTGAGCGCGGTAATATCGCGCCCATTGAGCATGATACGGCCGGAATCGGGCCGGTGCTCACCGCTGATCTGCGCCACCAGTGTGGTTTTGCCCGCACCATTGGGGCCGATCAGGGCGTGAATTTCGCCAGGGCGAACCTCCAGCGAAACATGATCGGTAGCAACCAGCGCTCCGAATGCTTTGCACAACGCCTCAAGGTGCAAAAGCGGCGCGGGCGGCTGTTGGGGCTGTTCCTGCCGGGTTTGGCTGGCAGGGGCTTGAACCGGAAAATCAGGGTTAGGGGCCGCCAAGGGGGGGGGCTCCAAGGCTATTGTCTCCAAGGCTATTGTTTCACGGGGTGTTGTCTTAAGGGGTGTTGTCTCACGGGGTGTTGTCATGGCGCTCCCCTATCAAGCGACCCAGCAAGCCTTGCTGCCCGAACAGGGCAATCAGCACCAGAATAGGCCCCATAATCAGCATCCAGTGTTCGGTCCACATGGCGAGCACTTGTTCAAGGCCAATATACACCGCCGCCCCGAGAATAGGGCCGAGCAACGTGCCAAGGCCGCCCACAATCACAATGCCCATCAATTCGCCCGATTTGGTCCAGGCGGCCATATCGGGGGTGACGAATTTGGCGTAATTGGCCCATAAAATGCCCGCAAGCCCCGTGCCAACAGCCGAGAGGACAAAGGCAATCAGCCGGAACCGCAGCGGATTAACCCCCAGATTAACCGCGCGCCGCTCCGATTGCCGCAGCGCCTGAAACACCAGCCCGAAGCGCGAATGCACGACCCTGTCACAAAACAGAACCCAGAGCGCAAGCACCCCAAGGCACAGATAATAAAACGGCAGCGGCCGCGAAAGATCGAGCAGCGGCACCGCATTGCGCTTTGCCAGCACCAGCCCGTCATCCCCGCCATAAATCTGCAGGGAGACGAGCAAAAAGAACACCATTTGCGCAAAGGCCAGCGTGATCATGATGAATTGCACGCCGCTGGTGCGCAAGGCCAGCACGCCCACCAGCGCCGCCAGCACCGCGCAGGCGAGCAAGGCCAGCGGCCAGACAACCAGCGCGGAATTGGAACCGCTCCAGCCGAATAAAAAGCTCTTGGCCTCGGTATGGAAGCCGATAATCGCAACCACATACCCGCCCAGCGCAAAAAACATCGCATGGCCAAAGCTGACCAGCGCGCCATAGCCCAGCACCAGATCAAGGCTCACCGCCGCCAGCGCGTAAATGACAATGCGGGTAACCAGCCCCATATGGACACCAAGCCCCAGCGCGCTCAGCAAGGGCGGCGCCAGCGCCAGCAAACCGAGCAAGATAAACGCAACAATCCAGCGCCGGGTGCGATAGGAAGATCGGGGCATGGCGTTCATCCTCGCCCGGTTGGAAACAGCCCCGCCGGCCGCACCAGCAGCACCAAAGCCATCAGGATATAAACACTGGCAGAAACCAGCCCGGCGGCCAGCGGATCAGCCGTGGCAGGGGTCAGCACGGCCCGCAACAGCGAGGGCAAAAACGCCCGGCCGATACTATCCACCATGCCCACAATCAGCGCACCGACAAACGCCCCCCGGATCGAGCCCACCCCGCCGATCACGATAACGACAAAGGTGGTGATCAGCACGCGTTCCCCCATGCCGATTTCAACAGCCAGCAACGGCGCCGCGATAACGCCCGCAAGGCCGCATAATACGGCCCCAAGGCCAAAGACCAGCGTAAACAACCGCTCGATATTGATGCCCAGCGCATCCACCGTTTCGCGGTCATCCGCCCCCGCGCGGATCAGCATGCCAAGCCGCGTCCGGTTGACCAAAAACCACAGGCCCAAAGCCACCAGCGCGCCAACCACCAGGAAGGCCAGCCGCATCTTGGAATAGGCAAAGCCAGGAAACAGCTCAACCGACCCCTGCAACAGGGGCGGAATATCCATAAACGCCGGGCGGCGGCCAAACACCATCGACACAGCCTCATTGGTGAACAAGATCAGCCCGAAGGTCGCCAGAACCTGATACAAATGATCGCGCCGGTAAAGCCAGCGGATAACCGCCAGCTCCACCAGTACGCCATAAGCCCCGGCACCGACCATAGCCGCGACCACCCCGGCGCTGTAGGAGCCGGTATGGCCAATGGCAAAAGCCGCGCAATACGCGCCAACCATATAGAACGCGCCATGCGTCAGGTTGATGACATTCATGATCCCGAAGATCAGCGTCAAGCCGGAGGCGAGCATGAACAGCATCGCCCCGTATTGAAGCCCGTTGAGGATCTGTTCAACAAACAGCATGAGAGATCAAACCAGCTTAAGGTGCGCCACAGGGGTTCAGTTCAGCTTGCATTGCGCCGCGTAGGCATCCTTGTAGTTTTCAGCAACCTTGCGGATAACCTTTTGCACCAACTGGCCGGAAGCATCCTTTTCAAACCGCGTGGCGTAATAATCCTGGATGGGATGCTGGTTATTGTTGAACGCGAATTTACCGCGAACGGAGGGAAAATCCGCCTTGAGCATCGCTTTGCGGAAATCATCGACCTTCGTAACATCGCCGCCCACCGCATCGAGCGCCTTGCCGATCGCCAAAGCGGTATCATAGCCCTGCGCGGCATAGAGCGTCGGGGTGCGGTTATAGGCCTTGCGGAAGGCTTCCACAAACGCCTTGGAGGCCGGAATATCGAGTTCAGGGCTCCAGGAGCCGACCGCGATCACGCCTTCAGCCGCATTGCCGGTCGCCACCACCATGCGCGTATCCATGGAGAAGGTTGGCAGCAGCATGGGAATGCTGCCGGAAAGCCCGGCATTGGCGTATTGCTTGGCAAAATTGATCCCCGTCCCGCCCGGATGGAACTGGTAGATGGCATCGGGCGCCAGCGCACGCACCCGCGCCAGCTCAACCGAAAAATCGGTCTGGTCGAGCTTGGTGTAAATCTCTTCGATCACTTGGCCCTTATAGGTGCGTTTGAAGCCTTCAAGGGCATCTTTTCCGGCTTGATAATTGGGCGCGAGCAGCACCATTTTCTTGTAGCCCAGATCATTGCCCGCAATGCCGGAAGCCTCGTGGAAGGCATCGTTCTGGAAGGAGACGACATAATAATTCTTGTGGCATTTATCGCCGGCAAAGGTGGAGGGCCCCGCATTGGGGCTGACATAAATGGCCCCGGAGGCCAGAATATCGGGCAGCACCGCGCCCAGCACATTCGAGAAATTGATCCCCGTATAAAGCTTGATCCCCGATTGCACCATGCGGTCGGCAATCTGCTTGGCGCTGGCGGGTTTGAGCCCGTCATCCTCGATTTCCAGCGTTACGGGCGTATTGCCAAGCTTGCCATCTTTCATGGCGAGTTTGAACGCATCGCGGATATCTTCCCCCAGATACCCTGCGGGGGTGGAGAGCGTGGTGATAAAGCCGATTTTCACTTCCTTGCCGCTTTGGGCAAGGGCAGGGGCCATGCCCCCCAGGCTCAGCACGCCCAGCGAGACGCCAAACGCCCAAGCACGCGCGCTAAAGGAAAAGGCACGCGCGCGGGCGCTGTAGGTAACCGAATTGGAAAATTTCATGGTATCCTCCCGTTTCCCATAGCGTTTATCTGTATGGGATTTTTGTTGAGTGTGGTGCGGTTTCGGTTCAAATGCAACAAGGTTTTCGTTGGTTCATAGTCCGTGGGCAAGGGCTTGCAGAACCCATGGAAAATGCGCTTGGCCTGTGAAAAAAACACAGGTTATACCGCCACTACCGGATGCCGGATCGTGCCAATGCCCTCCACGCACGCCACAACCACATCGCCCGGCCAGAGCCATTCTTGCGGGGTGCGCCCGGCGCCCACCCCTTCGGGCGTGCCGGTAGCGATAATATCCCCCGGTTCCAGCGTGATCCCTTGCGACAGATCCGCGATCAGGGTCGGAATCTTGAACAACATGTGGCGCGTATTGGAGCGTTGTTTTTCCACCCCATTGACGCTCAACCATAAATCGAGCGCATGCGGATCGGCAATCTCATCGGCCGTAACAAGGCAGGGGCCGAACGGGGCGAAGGTATCTTGCCCCTTGGAATAGATCCATTGCCCGGCGCGGCGGTTGTCGCGTGCGGAAACATCGATCATCACGGAATAGCCGAAAACATGCGCCATGGCATCTGCCTCGCTTACCCGTTTGGCGCGCGTGCCGATAACCACCGCCAGCTCGACCTCCCAATCGAGTTGCTGCGTGAGCGCGCCGTTATGCTCGATCGCCTCCCCCGGGCCGATCACCGCCGTGGGCGGTTTGGAGAAAATCACCGGCTGTTTGGGCAGGTCTTTGGGGGTATCGAGCGTGCGGCTCGATTCGGCAACATGTTCGACATAATTGAGCCCAATGCCGAAAATATTCTTGCGCGGGCGCGGGATCGGCGCCAGCAACCGCACATTGACCAGCGGCAGGGCAATGCCGGGCCCCCACGCGCCTTGCGTTTCCTGCGCGGTTTGGCGCAAATTAGCGAGCCCCTGCGGCCCCAGATCAATCAGATCAAGCATCGAGGCGGGCAGATCGACCTCCGCCCAATGCCCGAGCCTTTCGACATCGATCACATAATCGCCCTCGATAAACCCGAGACGGGCGGCGCTTTCAACGGTTTCCCGGTAGGTAACAAGACGCATGTGGAGCCCCATAGCAT
>CAZGKS010000107.1:0-7162 GCA_964526275.1 uncultured Methylobacterium sp.
GCACCAGCCATTGCGCGATTGCCCTCGATAAAGTGCTCGATCGCGGCGCCTTCGATCTTGAACGCGTGCTGGAGCTGGAACCCTCCTTTCTGGAGCACGGCCCTGCTGGCGACCTCCACCACCACCACGATGACGATATAAAATCGCTCGCGCTCTCGCATGATGGGCCTGTGGACCCAGAAAAATTCATGCCGTGGATCAACGATGTGGTGCAAAGCCAGGGGGCCGATATTTTGCGCTGCAAGGGCATTCTCGCCTTCCCTGATGAGCCCAAACGCTTCGTGTTTCAGGGGGTGCATATGATCCTCGACGGCGATGTCCAGCGCGAATGGCGCGCAGACGAAAAACGCGTCTCGCGCTGCGTTTTCATTGGTCGCAAGCTGGATGAAGCCGGGCTGCGTGCGGGCTTTGACGCCTGCAAGGCCTAAGCCATGCGCGCCCCCTTCACCAGCCTGACCGACCGGGTGGAACCGCGCATCCTGGAAGGCCATATTCTCCATTGTGGCTTTTTGGGTCCAATGCCCTTTTTTGTCAGCGCAACCGGCGATCTGCATCTGGGCACGGCCCCGCCCTTGCGCCCGCACGAACGAGCCATTCTGGTTGCCGCCAGCGATGGCACCCACCTGATGACCGGCGGTGATGACGGCCAGATATGCCGCGTGAGCGCCGACAAAACCGGCGCCGCTTCCCCCCCCGCCCGCATCGCCCATGAGCCTGGCCGCTGGATCGACGCGCTGGCCTTGGGCACCGGCGGCGCTTTCGCCTATAGCTTTGGCAAACAGGTCCGCGCCTGCAACGCGAAGGGGCTTCTCAAGAGCCTTGTCGTGCCCTCCACCGCGCGCGGGCTGGCCTTTGCCCCCAAGGGCTACCGGCTCGCGATCAGCCATATCGACGGCGTAAGCACCTGGTTCCCCGATACCGCCGCTGCGCCCGATCTCTACCCGTGGAAGGGCCCGCATCTGGATGTCACCTTCTCGCCTGATAACCGTTTTCTGGTCTCTTCCATGCAGGAGAACCAGCTCCATGGCTGGAAGCTGGCCGACAAAACCCATATGCGCATGGCCGGTTATCCGGGCAAAACCCGCTCGTTTTCATGGTCCCATGATGGGTTATGGCTGGCAACATCGGGCGCAGAAGGGGTCATTGTCTGGCCCTTCGCCAAGGACGGCCCAACCGGCAAAGCCCCCAAGGAGGGCGGCGTGCGCCCGGCCCGCGTGACACAAGTGGCCTTCCACCCCAAAAACCTCGTGCTCGCCATCGGCTATCGCGACGGCTGGGTGCTGCTCGTCCGCCTCACCGATGCCGCCGAATTGCTGGTGCGCGCCGCCGGTGACGGCACCCCCATCTCCGCTTTGGGCTGGAATGCCACCGGCACGCAGATCGCTTTCGGCTCTGAAAGCGGGCAAGCAGGCATCTGCACCCTGCCCGTATAAGGGCTTCAGAAGGAGCCCCGCATGAAATTCAGAAGGGGCAATCTAGGGTCAGGCCCCCTTAAACATGGACGGTTGGTCGCTTCGAAAAGGCAAGAGCATCCCGTGTTTTACAAATCCCGTGTTTCACACGTGGATAGGTCGCTATTTCTTTCCTTTTTCCACGATCCTCCGGACATGAATTTGGCGATAAATGGATACGTCACCCCCCTCAACCGTGCCATGAGGCACGCTTTTTAGGCTTTTCCTGTCCTTTTGCGCACCAAAATCACGCCAACAATCCACGATAATGAGGCCTGATCCTAGAGCGTCTGCCACAGCGGAAAGTCCCTCGGCAGCATCCGCCAGCTGCACCCCGCGCGCGCCAGATAGAGCATTTTTGCTTGGGATGGAATTATCCAGAGCAAAAGACGCATTCTTCCACATCGAGATAAGAGCGTGATGCATTTCCATCAAAACACGTCATGCTCTATCTGTGAGCTTTCAGGAGGTTGTCCATTTGGAGCGGATTTGGGAGACTGGAGTTACCACACATCAGCTCTTGGATCGGATGCTCCGAATGAACCTTCATGAAAATGCCCGGCTGACCCCGTTGCGTCGAGAGGAAATGGCTATCGCGGTTCTCGGCGGCGCGTTGGACACCGCATCACCGGCGCGCGCAAAGGGCAGAGCACTTCACGCGGTGTCGGCTGGGAATATGTGCATGGTTGCATCGGCGATGCCGCCCGCATCGCCTGCACCGATACCTTTCCCGACGAAAAGGCCGTCAGCGCCATGGCCTTCCTGAAGGCGGCCCTCGCCTGTTACGAAAGCCGTAAAACGCAGCTTCCGGTATGGACGCATAGGTACAATTGGCATCGACTGTATGGCAGTTTAAACTCACAACCACCCATCAGTTGCCTCAATCTGACCGAGGACAACCTCTTGAGACAGGACAGCTAGGCAATGCACAGAGCGCTTACACAGAGTGCTTACCGTGGCCGCAGGGCGCTTACCTTACCCAATGCACTTTATGGGTGAAGGTGCGATGCGCAGGGGCGATCTCGATCAGGCCAAACCCGGCAAGGTGATGCGGATCATGTGTTGGGGCGGCGGAAGCCGAAGGCGCACCGATAATCGGAATGGCGCGCACCGCAGCCGTTGGGCGCGCGTGGATTTTAGCTTGGGGCAAGTGGGCCTCTCCCGCCTGCGCCGTATCGGCAGGCTTATGCGCCTCCGGGTGCGCACACGGCAAATCATCGCGCCGGGCGCGGTGGTTATGGCCATACAGCACCAGATCCGCGCCCTCGCTGGCCAATAGCGCCATCATGTCGCGGCGATTGCTCAGCCAGCGGCCCCAACGCGCCCCGCCCGGATGCGGCGGATGATGGATCAAAACCAGCCGGAACAACCCCTCCGCCCGCGTTTGCCGCAACAGCTCTCGCAGGCGCTGTGCCTGCGCTTGATCTACCGCGCCGGTGGCCAAAAAAGGCAAGGTCGGCACGCTGGAATTTATGCCAATGATCGCAACCCCCTGGCGACGGCGCACGGTTGGGAAGGCTTGCGGCAAAGCGGGAGCTTGGGGGGCGTCGCTGGCCAGATAATCGCCCAGAATGGCCTGCATGGCGGCAAGCGATCTGCGGACATAAATATCGTGATTGCCCGGAATGAGCGAAACCTGTTCGGGCGGGCCAAGTTTTTCCAGCCAGCGGCGCGCGGCAACAAATTCGGCCTCATGCCCCAGATTGACCATATCCCCTGTCACGACAATATGATCGGGCGCTTGCGCATGGATGGCCACGATAACCCGTTCCAGCACCGCCATATCATGGATATGCGCGCGCTTGGAATGCCAGTTGAAATAACCGGTCGCACGCTTGTTGAGCAGCGTCTGCCAGCCCATGGCGGGCAGCGGGCCGATATGCAGGTCAGAAAGGTGAGCGATGCGCATGGGGGAACCGTTTGGAGCAGGGAAAGGCGATCAAAGCTTGCGCAAGGCGACTTCCTCGATCTGATGGCTTTCACCCTTGCGCAAGATCAGGTCAGCACGCGGGCGGGTGGGGAAAATATTTTCACGCAGATTAGGCAGGTTGATCTCATCCCACAAAGTATGGGCCGTGGCGAGCGCTTCGGCATCCGAGACATCGACATAGCGGCGGAAAAAACTTTGTGGCTTGCGAAAAGCGGTTTTGCGCAAGGTCATGAAGCGCTCGACATACCATTGGCGCAGCACGGCTTCTTCAGTATCGATATAGATCGAGAAATCGAAAAAATCGGACACGAAGGGAATTGGCTTGCCATCCTTGGGCACGCGCGCTGGCTGGAGCACATTGAGCCCCTCAACGATCAAAATATCCGGGCGGTCAATGGTAACCCGCTCCCCCGGCATGACATCATAGACCAGATGCGAATAAAGCGGCGCGGTAACCTTGCGCTCCCCGGCCTTAATGCGGGTTAAAAACGCCAGCAAGGCGGGGGTATCATAGCTTTCCGGAAAGCCCTTGCGCCGCATGAGCCCCAGCCGCTCAAGCTCGGCATTGGGATAAAGGAACCCATCGGTTGTCACCAACCGCACGCGCGGCGTGTTGGGCCAACGCGCCAGCAGATATTCCAGCGCGCGCGCGGTGGTCGATTTGCCAACCGCTACCGAACCGGCAATGCCGATAATATAGGGCACCTTGCCATCGCCTGCCGATAAAAAGGTCTGCGTGGCCCGGAACAACCCTTGCGCCGCCCCGACATAAAGCGAGAGCAAGCGGGAAAGGGGCAGGTAAATCTCGTTGAGTTCGGCAACGTTCAAGCGATCATTGACCGATTGCAAGGTGTGGATTTCATCGGGCGAGAGGGTGAGCGGCAAATCTGCCTTGAGGCTGGCCCAATGCCGCCGATTAAACACGCGGAAGGGGGATAAATCCACTTCTGGCGCCAATTTGGAAAGATATGCATCCATTTCATGCTCCGCCTTGAGCGCTGTTGAGAAGGCCTGTGGGAGATGGGGTGAAGCCTTCCCGGTCATCCGATGGCAGCCCTTTTAGAGCATGCTGCGATAAAGTGGATACCGGTTTATCGAAAAAAGCATGCGAAAATATAAAGATAAGATCAAGATGCGATTCCGTATGAGCGCATCATGATCTCGGCTGTTCTTGAGGTTGTAACCGTAAAGACGCCCCCTTTGGGTTCAAGACGCCTAAGCCGCTAATCGTGCGGGCGCGCGGCTTTTTCTGCAAGACCGGATTGCGCGGTGCGGCGGCCCAGCTCTTCGAGAACGCTGTGGACCCCAACCCCGCGCAAATGCAGCACCACCAGCAGGTGATACAGCAGATCAGCGCTCTCGCCAATCAAGGCGGCGTCCTGCTGGGTGAGTGCGGCGATCACGGTTTCAACGCTCTCCTCCCCCAGCTTTTTGGCCGCATATTCCAGGCCTTTTGCCGCAAGTTTGGCGGTATAAGACGTTGCAGGATCCGCTTTTGCGCGCTCCGCAACGCGTTCAGCCAGCATATCGAGCGAAAACGCGGTCATTTATCCCTCCCGCACCGGAATGCCAGCCTTGGCCATATGCGCTTTGGCCTGACCGATGCTAAACGTTCCGTAATGGAAAATAGAGGCGGCGAGCACGGCATCGGCCTTGCCCAGCGTGATCCCTTCTACCAGATGATCGAGCGTTCCCACCCCGCCAGAGGCCACAACCGGCACGCGCACCGCTTCGCTGATAGTGCGGGTGAGCCCCAGATCAAACCCTGATTTCGTGCCGTCGCGATCCATCGAGGTAAGTAAAATCTCGCCCGCCCCCAGTTCTGCCACCGCTTGCGCAAAGGCAACCGCGTCAAGGCCGGTGGGGTTGCGCCCGCCATGGGTGAAAATCTCCCAGCGCGGCGTTTCGCCCGGCCCGTGCACGGCTTTCGCATCGATAGCGACCACGATCGCTTGCGCGCCGAATTTTTCTGCCGCACGCGCGACAATCGAGCGGTCTCGCACCGCTGCCGAATTGATCGAGACCTTATCGGCCCCCGCCAGCATCAGGGCACGCACATCCTCAATGTCCCGCACCCCGCCGCCCACGGTCAGGGGCATGAAGCAGCATTCCGCCGTGCGGCGCACGACATCGAGCAAGGTGCCGCGATTTTCATGGCTGGCGGTAATATCGAGAAAGCATAATTCATCAGCGCCTGCTGCATCATAGGCGCGCGCGCTTTCCACCGGATCGCCGACATCCGCCAGATCGACAAAATTGATGCCCTTGACCACGCGGCCATCTTTGACATCCAGACAGGGAATGACACGTTTTTTCAGCATCCGCGCTCGATAGAGCAAAATGAGGCGTTGCGGTATCATTTTTTGCACTGCGCGGTATCTTTTCCCGGCGGTGCCGATCCCTTTTTCGCTGCGGCGCAGATCCCCGGCGCCAAGACTTTATCCCAGCATACGCGCCTTTGCATGCGCGCGTGCTGGTGCGCGTGCGCGGGAGGCGTTTTTTGTGAAATATCGTCTTTCTATGCCCCCTTATCTGGGACCAGCGAAGCGCCCGCCTCGCCTGTCCTTGGCAGGGACAGGGGCAGTTTTTGGGAGCGTGGAGAGATTTTTTGTCAAATCTGCGCCAAAATGAACCATATTCTCAGAAAGGCCGCTGGCAAAATATTCACACTAAAACAGCATAGTGCTTCCTATGGGGCGCGTCGAGTGTGGGCCCTGTCCAAGGATCGAGACCCTTTGGTCATGGCCGGTGCGGACCTCCCGCGCCGGCTTTTTTTTGGTCAGGCCTTTTGGGCGCGCGGCTTACACGCACAAGGCCGCGCACAACGCCTGCGCCTTCAATCAATCCGCTGTAACCCCGCCGCAAAGCGGCGCGCATTGCCGACATAATGCGCCGCAGAGCGCTGCAAGCCTTCCAGCGCCTGCGCATCGAGTTCGCGCACAAGCTTGGCCGGTGAGCCGACAATCAGCGAATGGGGCGGGAAGCTTTTGCCCTCCGTCACCAGTGCCCCCGCTCCGACCAGCGACCCCGCGCCGATGCTTGCGCCGTTGAGCACAATCGCCCCCATGCCAACCAGCACGTGATCGCCCAACGTGCAGCCATGCAAAATCGCGCCATGGCCGATCGTGCAGCCCCGCCCCAAGGTAAGCGGAAAGCCCGGATCGGTATGGAGCATGGCATGTTCTTGGATATTGCTGTCTTGCCCGATCCGGATGGCTTCGCCATCGCCGCGCAAAACCGCGCCAAACCAGATCCCGACCTGCGCGCCAAGCTGCACGTTGCCGATCACATGGGCATCTGGCGCGATCCACACCGTATCAGGCTGCGCAAGCTGCGGGGAAAGTCCATCCAAGCTGTAACACGGCATTTAACCCTCATCCGATCCATAAAGATACCGCCCAGACCAAGCGACCGCAGGCAAAGGCCCACAAGGTGGCGAACATGGAGAGTAGCATGGCGTAAACCACGCTGCCGCGCAAATATTTTTGCGGACGAAACAGCGGTGCCATCACCAGCGCCGGGCCAGCCAGAAACACGAAAGGAACAGCCGCCAAGGCGCGCGTGCCGCCAAGATACAGCAGATCAAACGCTGCCGGGCGGTTATAGAGCGCCCGATACATGGCAACGATAAAGCCAGAGAGCGCAAAACCCAGCGCCATGATACAGACGAGAAACAGTTTATCGGACATTCTATCCTCTTGTTGTTCCTTTTATCCCATTGTTATTTAGGCTCAGGACCCATTAATTTTCTTGCGCAATTGAGGATAGGCTGCTTCATTGG
>CAZGKS010000108.1:0-7159 GCA_964526275.1 uncultured Methylobacterium sp.
GTTTCGTTGATCAGGGCGGCATTGGGGCTGCCTGCGACCTGCGCCAGAATCCGGTTGAAAAACGCCGGGGTGAGCGCGCCTTGCGCGGTAAGGTTCAGGCCGATACTGGCCAGAACCGCGCGCAGGCTGGTGAGTTTTTCGCCGTCTGGTTCGTCATGGATCCGGTAGAGCAGCGGGGTGCGGGCGGCCTCCAGCGTTTCCGCGGCGCAGACATTGGCCAGCACCATGAACTCCTCGATCAGGCGATGCGCATCGAGCCGTTCAGGCGTGATCACATCGCGCACTTCTCCCTTGTCATCGAGCAGGATCTTGCGTTCGGGGAGATCAAGCTCCAAAGGCGCGCGGGCTTTGCGGGCCAAAACCAAGGCGTCATAGGCCGAAAAGAGCGGGCGCAGGACAGGCTCCACCAGCGCCCCTGTTTCGCCTTGCGGGGAACCATCCACCGCCGCTTGCGCCTCCTGGTAGCTGAGTTTGGCGCAAGAGCGCATCAATACGCGCACGAATCGATGGTGTTTCTTGCGCCCCTGCGCATCGATCACCACTTCAAGCCCCATAGCGGGCCGGTTGACGCCCGGTTTGAGCGAGCATAAATCGTTGGAGATCGGTTCGGGCAGCATCGGCACCACGCGGTCGGGAAAATACACCGAATTGCCGCGTATTTGGGCTTCCTCATCCATCGCCGAACCGGGGGTCACGTAAGCGGCAACATCGGCAATCGCGATATGGAGCACAAACCCACCCGGATTGGCCTTATCGGTATCGGCCTGCGCATGCACGGCGTCATCGTGGTCTTTGGCATCGGCCGGGTCGATTGTGATCAGCGGAAGGGCGCGCCAATCTGTGCGCCCGGCCAGCGTGGCCGCGCGCGCGGCGGCGGCTTCTTCCAGCGCCGCTTGCGCAAAAACATGCGGGATTTCATGGGCATGAATCGCAATGGTGGAGATCGCGCGCTCTGAGCGCGGGGCCCCCAGTTTTTCGATAATCCGCACCGGCGTAAGCCCGGCTCTGGCATGGCGCAAGGGTTCAGCGGCCACCAGATCGCCATCCTCCAGCGCCAAAGCGGGCGCAATATCGCGCACCAGCCATTCTTCGCCGCGCGCCTTTTTGTCAATTGGCACCACGCGCCGCTCGCCCCCCGCTGTCAGGCGAAAAATACCCAGCACCCGGCGTTGTTGGGTTGGTAATTTTTTGATCACCCGCGCCAGATAAACCGGCGCTTCCGATGCCTGTTCCGGCACCTCCTGCCGGGAAAGGCGCAGCAGGGCTCTGTCCCCGACATTAAGCGCCTCGTGTCCCATGCGGGCCGCTGCCAGCACAATCACCGGCGCGGCCTGCCCCTCTGCGAGCGTAAGCGGCCTTGCGCGCAGATCGCCATCAACATCGCGCGCGACAATATCGGCCACGATCACATCGGGCAGGTGGTCGGCGCGCGGCGCGGCGCGGCGATGGCCGGGCAGAGCGCCTTCCTCCGCCAGTTCGCGCAGCAGGCGCTTGAGCACAAGGCGCGCGGCGGCATCAAGGTTGAGCGCGCGGGCAATATCGCGCGCATGGACAAGCTGCGGCGAGTGTTCCAGCAGCCGCAACACGGCCGCGCGCAAGGGCAAGGGCGCGGCAGGTTGGCGCGGATCGCGCGTGTGCGCAGCACCCTTGCGCGCAACGCCTCTGGCGGCAGTGTTTTGATCCTCCCGCCCGCGCTTGCTCACGGGGTTTTTGCCTTGGGGGCTTTGGCGGAGGCTTTTGTGGCTGGTTTTTTCGTTGCCGCTTTCGTGCTGGAAGCTTTTGCCGCCGCTGGCTTCTTGCCTGCTGTTTTAGCACTTGCCGCTTTGGGCGCGGCCTTGCGCTTGGGCGCGGGCATACCCCCGGTTGCCTCCAGCCGCGCGGCGATCAGCCCCAAAGCGGCTTCCAGGGTAACATCGTCCTTGTTCGCGGTTTTGGGGATCGTGGCATTGACCTTTCCCCAATTGACATAGGGCCCGAAGCGGCCATCGCGCACGGTGATTTCGCCGCCATCCGGATGCTCTCCCAGCGAGCGCCCAGCCGGAGCCCCGCGCGAAAACCGGCTCTTGCCGCCCCCGGCCAGCTTGGTCGCGATCACATCGACCGCCCGGTTGAGCCCGATGGTGAAGACATCGTCCACGCTTTCAAGATTGGCGTAGGTTTTGCCAAATTGCAGATACGGCCCATAGCGGCCAATGCCTGCCAGCAATTCTTCTCCGCTTTCCGGATGTTTGCCCACAGAACGCGGCAGCGCCAGCAAGGCGAGCGCCTTGGCAAGGTCCATCCCGGCCATGGTCCAGCCTTTGGGCAGGGAGGCGCGCTTTGGCTTGTCGCCCGCGTTCTCTCCCTGCTCGCCAAGCTGGACATAGGGCCCGAAGCGGCCATCCTTGAGCACCACCGGCAACCCGGTTACCGGATCGGGCCCCAGCACTTGATCGCCGGTTTCGGCATTGGGGTCTGCATTGGGGTCGGTGGCCGCCAGCGGCCGCGTGAACCGGCATTCGGGATAGTTGGAGCAGCCGACAAATGGCCCCAGCTTGCCGAGTTTGAGCGAAAGCTGGCCTGCGCTGCATTTGGGGCAGGCGCGCGGATCGCTGCCATCGCCCCGGTCTGGAAAGACCATCGGCCCCAGATGATCATTGAGCGCATCGAGCACTTCGGTGGTGCGGCGCTCCTTGGCGCTCTCGATCGCGGCTTTGAAATCTTTCCAGAAATCCCGCAACACCTGGTGCCAATCGACCTCGGCATTGGAAATGCGGTCAAGATCGTTTTCAAGGTCCGCCGTGAAATCATATTGCACATAGCGCGCAAAAAAGCTTTCGAGAAAGGCGGTGACCAGACGGCCCTTATCTTCCGCCACCAGCCGCTTTTTCTCGATTTTGACGTATTCGCGGTCTTTGAGCACCGCCAAGGTGGAAGCATAGGTCGAGGGGCGGCCAATGCCCAGCTCTTCCATGCGCTTGATCAGGCTGGCCTCCGAATAACGCGGCGGCGGCTCGGTGAAATGCTGGCTGATGGCGAGTTTTTCACGCGCCAGCGCCTCGCCGACGCTCATGGCGGGCAGGCGGCGGGTATCCTCGTCGTCGTCGTCATCCTTGTCCTCGGTGTAAAGGGTCAGGAAGCCATCAAACAGCACGACCTGACCGCTGGCGCGCAGATCAAGCAGGCGCGCGCCCGCTTTGGCGACAATATCGGCGGTGGTGCGCTCAAGGCGCGCCGATTCCATCTGGCTGGCGATCGTGCGCTTCCAGATCAGTTCATAGAGCGCAAATTCATCGTTGGATAAATAAGGCTTGACCGCTTTGGGCACGCGGAAAGCATCCGTGGGGCGGATACATTCATGCGCTTCCTGCGCGTTTTTGGCCTTGGTTGTATACGCGCGCGGCACATCCGGCAGATAGGGTTTGGCATAGGCCTTGCCGATATAGGCGCGCACCTGCGCCCGCGCTTCGGGTGCCATATCGACGCCATCGGTCCGCATATAGGTGATAAGCCCGGTGGTTTCGCCGCCGATTTCCGCGCCTTCATAGAGCTTTTGTGCAAGACGCATGGTGATGGCCGGGGCAAAGCCCAGCTTGCGCGAGGCCTCCTGCTGCAAGGTCGAGGTTGTGAACGGCGGATAAGGGTGCCGTTTGGCGGGCTTGGCTTCAATCGCCCCGACATTGAACAAAGCCTGCGCCAGAGCGGCTTTGAAGGCTTCTGCCTCCGCGCCGGAGCCAATATCGAGCCGTGTGATTTTTTTACCATCCGCGCCGACCAGCCGCGCCTCGAAACTCTCCCCCTTGAGGGTTTTCAAGGTTGCCGCCACGCTCCAATATTCGCGCGCGACAAAGCGCTCGATCTCCGCCTCGCGCTCGCAGACCAGCCGCAGCGCGACCGATTGCACGCGCCCCGCCGAGCGCGCGCCGGGCAATTTGCGCCAGAGCACGGGAGAAAGCTGGAACCCAACCAGATAATCGAGCGCCCGGCGCGCCAGATACGCATCGACCAGCGCTTGATCAATTTGCCGCGGCGCCTTCATCGCAGCATCGACCGATTCCTTGGTGATCGCATTGAAGGTCACCCGCTCGATTTTTTTATCCTTGAGCACCCGGCGCGCTTTGAGCGCCTCCACCAAATGCCAGGAAATCGCCTCCCCTTCCCTGTCCGGATCGGTTGCGAGAATAACCGTATCGGCATCCTTGACCGCGCTGGCAATGGCGGCGATCTGCTTGGCGCCGCGACCATCGAGCTCCCAGATCATAGCGAAATCGTTATCAGGATCGACCGAGCCATCTTTGGCCGGCAAATCGCGGATATGGCCATAAGAGGCCAGAACCTCGTAGCCTCGCCCCAGATATTTGTTAATCGTCTTGGCCTTGGAGGGCGATTCGACAATCACGACGCGATGTTCCATGCTCAATCCTGTCGCAAAACCCGCATAAGCGGCGCAGCTTGCCCTCGCCATATTCGTATTTACCAAACACGCAAGGTAATTTTGGTTGGCACGCCCTTGCAAGGCAAGCCGTGCACCGGCAACTTGCTTACGCCATGCACCCTAACAGCGTGCTAAACAAATCGCCGAACTTGCCGCGCGCGCCTACCAACCGCGCGCCCTCACACCGAGCGCGCGATCACCATACGCTGGATGTCCGACGCCCCTTCATAGATCTGGCACACGCGGACATCGCGGTAGATTTTCTCAACCGGAAAATCGCACGTATAGCCATAGCCGCCGAAAATCTGGATGGCCTTGGAGACCACGCGTTCGGCCATTTCAGAAGCGAACAGCTTGGCCATCGAGGCTTCGGTGAGCGCAGGACGCCCCTTTTCCCGCAAGGCGGCCGCATGGAGCACCCCCTGGCGGGCCATATGCACCTCGGTTGCCATATCCGCCAGCCGGAACGCCACCGCTTGATGCTCGATCAGCGGCTTGCCAAAACTCATCCGCTCCTTGGCATAGGCGGAAGCCGCCTCAAGCGCCGCGCGCGCCATGCCCACCGATTGCGCGGCAATGCCGATCCGCCCGCCTTCGAGGTTGGAGAGGGCGATCTTATACCCCTCCCCTTCCTTGCCGAGCAATAAATCGGCCGAAAGGCGCAGGTCATCAAAGGCAATCTGGCAGGTATCGGAGGCGTGTTGCCCCAGTTTTTCCTCCACCCGCGCCACGCGGTAGCCAGGGGTATCGGTTGGGACAATAAACGCGGAAATGCCTTTTTTCCCCGCCGCCGGATCGGTGAGCGCAAAGACAATCACTACCCCCGCATTTTGGCCGGAAGTGATAAACTGCTTGGTTCCGTTGAGAATATACGCATCCCCCTCCCGCCGTGCCTTGCAGGCGATCGCCGAAGCATCCGAGCCCGCCTGCGGTTCGGTCAGGGCAAAAGCGGCGATCATCTCGCCGGAGGCAAGGGCGGGCAAAAAGCGCTGCTTTTGCGCCAAGCTGCCAAAGGTGAGGATCGGTTTGCACCCCACCGAATTATGCACGCTCATAATGGTTGAAACCGCCCCATCTGCCGCCGCGATCTCCTCCAGCGCCAAGGCATAGGCAATATCCCCCACATCTGCACCGCCCCATTCTTCGGGCACGAGCATGCCCAAAAAGCCCAGAGCCCCCATTTCGCGCAACACGGCACGCGGAAATTCGTGGGTACGGTCCCATTGCGCTGCCTGCGGGGCAATGCGTGTTTGCGCAAAAGCGCGCGCGCCGTCACGAATCATTTCCTGTTCTTCGTTGAGCAGCATGGTTCCCTCCCGTTCAAGGTATCGTTGGAGATAAGCGCGCCGGTGTCAACGGGCTAATACCAAAGGTCATTGGTATAATACGGGCATATACGCGCAAAACCATGTCCGACTATCCATGAAAGAGAATTTCCGGTTTGCCCTTTGGGGCATAATCGGATAAGCAACAGCACAAAGTGGCAAGGGCCGGGCTTTCCGGTCGCCTATGCGTTTTGCCTGCGGGCATGCATACAGGCATAAGGAACAATCGCACGATGGCGAAAGAAGAAGTCATTCAGTTTGAAGGCCTGGTCCTCGAATTACTCCCCGATGCCCGCTTTCGGATAAAGCTGGATGCAGGCCACGAAATCATTGCCTATACGGCCGGCAAAATGAAGAAAAACCGCATTAAAACCTTGGCCGGGGACCGCGTGACCGTTGAAATGTCGCCCTATGATCTCGAAAAAGGGCGGCTGGTCTTCCGCCACAAGGATGAGCGCGCAGGCTTCACCCCCGGCGGCGCCCGCCCACCCCAGAAGGGCCAGCCGCCCAAGCGGCGCTGAACCTTGCGCAAAAGCGCCGCACGGCGCGCTGGAACTCCAGAAACATGTCGCAACAGCACGGGGCGTAGGGCATTTTTGCTTTTGATGAAATTCTCAAGAGCAACGACCTTCTCAAGAGCAACGACCCTCTCAAGAGCAAAAGACGCATTTTTCCATAAATAAACAGGCGCAGGATAAATAGGCGCAGGATCGATTTGCGTCAAAACCCATCCTGCCCCTCAGCAAATCTGTGCCCTATATGCGCCCCATAAGGGGATTTCCGCGCAAAAGGGGTATTGTGCGCAAAGGTATGTCTGGCGCAAGCACGCTGGCCTGCGCCAAGCGGGGCCCTCTTCAGCTTTGGGGGCCATTCGAGGGCTGGCGTTATTTTGCCGCAACCACCATGATCTCCACCAGAAATTGCGGCAGCGCGAGCTTGGCTTCCACGGTCGCGCGGGCGGGGGCGTTGCCGGGTGAGAGCCATGCATCCCATACCGCATTCATGGCGGCAAAATTGCCAAGATCCGTCAACCAGATATTGGCCGAAATGAGCTTGGATTTATCGCTCCCTGCTGCGGCCAGCAAGCGATCGATCTCCGCCAGCACGTCTTTGGTTTGCGCGGTAATGTCGTTCACATCCGGCTTGGTCGGCACGATACCGGACAGATAAACCGTGTTGCCATGCACAACTGCTTTGGACATGCGCGGGCCGGGCTCGATGCGGGTAAGGCTGGTCATGGAAGCTCCTTGGAGGGGCGAAAAAAGGGTAAGCGATCAAAAAGCCACGCGCAACGCTTTGGAAACGGCAGTAAACCTTGCCCAAAACCTCGCCTATGGCTGCAAAAAGTTTAACGCGCTTTGCCCAAAAGGCAAGCGTGAGGAATTTTAAAGCCGTTGCGCGACAGGGGCAGGACTCATTC
>CAZGKS010000109.1:0-7027 GCA_964526275.1 uncultured Methylobacterium sp.
GGATGGGAAGGGAAGCCTCCGATATACAGCAGTGGAAAATGGGTATTACTGGTTCAGCATTTCACCAAATGCAACAAAAGAAACGTCCCATGTGTGCACAGATATGGTCCAAGACTTGACGGATGCCTTGATGGCAGCCAAATCTGATTGTCCTGTTTACAACAGCAGCTATTATCTTCTTATTGTGTGAGATTGTGTGAGTATGTCCGTTCTCGATACCTTTTCCCGTTTGCCCCTCCAAGAAGCGCGGTTGCGCTTCAAAGCGGGGGATTATACCGTGCTTGCTGCCGGGGATTACGTGTGCTGCGCTGTTTCCGGGCAACGCATTCCGCTGTCAGAGGTGCGTTACTGGAGCGTCGAGCGTCAGGAGGCTTATGCCGGGCCGGCGCAGGCGCTTAAGCATTTCAGGCCGCGCCATCGGTAGAGCGTGCTCTCGGAAGAGCTGGTTGGTCGCTGAGCGGGTATTCGGTAAGGCGGGTTCGCCTGTGCTGTCCTCCTTTCTTTTTACTCGCCATGGATCAAAATTTTGCGTAAAAGCGGCAGGAAAGTTGCCGCCACTTTATTTCCTGCGTGAAAGATTTGCTTATGCCTGTTGCCTCCGCTCCTCAGAACTGGTCACCCGATAGTTGGCGTGCGTGCCCGATCCAGCAAGTGCCGGATTATCCTGATCAAGCCATTTTGACGTCTACAGAGGCCCAGCTTGCCAGTTTTCCCCCGCTGGTCTTTGCCGGGGAGGCGCGCAAGCTTACGGCGCATCTGGCCAAGGTGGCGGCAGGCGAGGCCTTTTTGTTGCAAGGCGGTGATTGTGCGGAAAGCTTTGCGGAGCATTCCGCCAATCATATCCGGGATTTTTTCCGCGTTTTTCTGCAAATGGCGGTAGTGCTCACGTTTGCTGGCCGCGTGCCGGTGGTGAAAGTCGGGCGCATTGCCGGACAATTTGCCAAGCCGCGCTCTTCGCCCATCGAGGCGCATGATGGCATTGAACTCCCTTCGTATCGGGGAGACATCATCAATGGGGTTGAGTTCACCCCCGAAGCGCGCATCCCGGATCCGCGCCGCCAGGTGGAGGCCTATCGCCAATCCGCCGCCACGCTTAATCTGGTGCGCGCCTTTGCGACAGGTGGTTATGCCAATCTCGACAATGCGCATCGCTGGATGCTGGATTTTGTCGGCGGTTCGCCGCAATCGCACCGCTATGAAGAACTTGCCGGGCGTATCACCGAAGCGCTTGACTTCATGCGCGCTATCGGGATTTCCGCGACTACCCACCCGGAAATGCAGACGACCGATTTCTTCACCAGCCATGAAGCGCTGCTTCTTGGCTATGAAGAGGCGATGACCCGTATCGATTCAACAACCGGCGATTACTATGCCACTTCGGGCCATATGTTATGGATCGGGGATCGGACGCGCCAGCCCGATCACGCGCATGTGGAATTCTTTCGTGGTATCAAGAACCCGATTGGCCTCAAATGCGGGCCGTCCCTCACCCCCGATGGCTTGATGGCGCTGATTGATGTTCTCAACCCGGCCAATGAAGCGGGGCGGTTGACCCTTATCTGCCGCTTTGGGGCCGATAAGGTGCAGGCGCATCTGCCCGCCTTGATCGAACGGGTGAAAGCCGAAGGGCGCAAGGTTGTCTGGTCGTGTGACCCCATGCATGGCAACACCATCAGCGCGGGGGGCTATAAGACGCGGCCTTTCGATAAGGTTCTGGCGGAAGTACGCGCGTTTTTTGCCGTCCATAAGGCCGCCGGTACCTATGCGGGGGGCATCCACCTTGAAATGACCGGCAAGAATGTCACGGAATGCACGGGCGGCGCCAATGCCGTTACGGTGGAAGGGCTTGCGGATCGCTATGACACAGCGTGTGATCCTCGCCTCAATGCGGATCAAGCGGTAGAGCTGGCCTTTCTTGTGGCTGATCTTATCCGCGACAACCGGGCGATTGTGTAACGCCGATTTTTGGAACACGCTGCGATAAAGCAAATGCCGGTTTATCGCAGCAGGCTCCCATGCCAAACGGTGCCTGCCTGGCAAAGAATGCTTTAAAACCGTGTGGTTAGGGTTGTCAGCCATTCAGGAGAAATGGCGACCAGCCAAGTCTCTAGGGTTTTATCGGCCCCAATCAAGATCAGTACGCCGATACCCGCCAAGACCAGGGCCATGACGCGCTTGAGGGTGAGGGAGCTGGTCATCATGCGGCCGCGCCAGCGTTGCAGCGCTTCCCGGGAGAGCCAACCCAGCACGAGCAGGGGCAGGGCAGCGCCCAGCCCGAAGGCGGCCATGACGGCAAAAACCATCCCCAGATTTTGCCCCTGTGCGGCAAGCACCGATGCGGCGCCCAAGGTTGGGCCGACGCATGGGGCCCAGACGGCTCCCAACAGCAGCCCGAGGGTGAATTGCCCGGACAAGCCAGTACCGATATGGGTATCGAGGGATTTCCGGGCGCCGCCTGTCAAGGGGGCGAGCAGGTCAGTCAAACGGGTTTGCAGTGTGGGAAAAGCCAGTACGCTCGCAAAGCCGATTAACAGAAGCGCGGCGATGGTGCGGAATTTATCGGTATCAAGGCCGATCGAAAAGCCGATCGTGGCAACAAACAACCCGATTGCTGTGAAAGAGAGCGCTAATCCGGCTGCCAAAGCTGCCGGGCCAGCGCGGTGTTGGCTTGCCGCCGTGCCAAGAACGATGGGCACCAAGGGCAGCACGCAAGGGGACAGCAAGGAGACAATACCGGCGAGAAACGCCAATAAGGGTGCGCTTGTGGCCATGCCGTTACGGGGCTTTTTTGCCGGTCAAGGCGGCTTCTATCAGGTCTTCGATGGATAAAGGGTTGGTATCCCCAGCGGAGCGGGTGATTTCTTGCGAGCCTTTGAAGGCGATCAAGGTGCTTTGGGTGGTTGCCTTGAGCGCGCGCACAACGTCTTTCTGGGTGTCGAAATCGACATCCAGCATAAGGATTTTGCTGTATTTGGGATCTTTGGCCAGTTTGTTGATAATACCATCTTGCGTTTTGCAGGTCGGGCACCAGGGGGCATGAACATCGATAACGATGGCGCCGCCGCTTTTTTTGGCGGCCTCAAAGGCTTCCGGGGTAAATTTCTGGCGGGTTATCGCCTGCGCGGGCAGGGCTGTCAGCCCGATGACCATGCTGGATAGCAGCCAAGCCCATAGGGGCACAAAGCGGCGAGAAAATACGCGGAAAAACATGGTACTCTCCTATCAGCGGTATCCTGAATGTTCAAGCAGTAGCCGGAGAACGGTCTAGAGCGTTTCCAGCGATGGTTGAATCGCCGAAAACTCTCTATCTCTTTGTTTTAACACAATTCCGGACGCGAAACCGGTTCCAACGATCGCTGGAATTGCTCTAGAGTGCGGACGATACCCAAGGCGTATTTCTTATATCCTGTGCGTAATGTGGCGTGAAACGGGGTAGAAAACAAGGTCGGTCCAGAGATATTTTTCTATCTGTCTTCGAGGCTAAATGCCTTGCTTTTATCGTGCAAGAGGGCGTGCGGGCCGTAGGGCAACTTCGTGCTTTGAAATGTGGTTCTGTTTTTTAAGCGCCCGTGCAAGGTAACTGTTTAATCTTGCTGGGTGCTTTATCTTTGTTCTGGCGTACGTAGAAACGAAACTATATAAAAATTGATCTATTTTGAATCACGTCGGGTTGTTGTTTGTAAAATTGTTATTTAGGTATTTTATTGCCTTAGAATAAACGAGTTTGGCGTAGAAAATGCTGAGCTGATTTTTTTGGCATTTTTTATTGCCGTTCGTGTGCGCGGTTGCGTCGAGGAGCCTTATGAACCAAGAAACGGGCGGGCCCAGAATTTCCTTTGTATCGCTTGGCTGTCCCAAGGCCTTGGTGGATTCTGAACGGATTTTGACGCGTTTGCGGGCGGAGGGCTACGCGCTGTCCAAAACGCATGCCGGCGCGGATGTGGTGATTGTCAATACCTGTGGCTTTCTCGATAGCGCCAAGGCGGAAAGCCTGGAGGCGATTGGCAAGGGCATGGCGGAAAATGGCAAGGTGATTGTCACCGGCTGTATGGGCGCCGAGCCAGAGCAGATTTTAGCCAAGTACCCGACAGTTGCAGCCGTTACGGGCCCGCAGGCTTATGAGAGCGTGATGGCCGCGGTGCACCGCGTCGCCCCGCCGATGCATGATCCGCATGTGGATCTGGTGCCCGAACAGGGGATCAAGCTCACGCCGCGGCATTATGCTTACCTGAAAATTTCCGAAGGGTGCAATAATCGCTGCACGTTTTGCATCATTCCGCAGTTGCGGGGGGATCTGGTTTCGCGCCCGCTGGTGGAGGTGATGCGGGAGGCGGAAAAGCTGGTCAAGGCGGGCGTTAAGGAATTGTTGGTTATCTCGCAAGATACGAGCGCCTATGGTTTAGATTTAAAATATCCATCCGCAGTTTGGAAAGATCAGGCGTATCGGACAAAATTTTATGACCTGTGTTCGGCGCTTTCTACCTTGGGCGTTTGGGTGCGGTTGCATTATGTTTACCCCTATCCGCATGTGGATGAAGTTATTCCGTTAATGGCAGATAAGAAAATACTGCCCTATCTAGATATTCCGTTTCAACATGCCTCTGCGGATGTTTTGCGGGCCATGCGGCGGCCAGCGCATAATGAGAAAACGCTGGAGCGTATCGTGCGGTGGCGGCAGGATTGCCCGGATCTGGTCTTGCTCTATACTTTTATTGTCGGGTTTCCGGGGGAGACCGATGAGAATTTCGAAGAACTTGTGCAATTTTTGACCAGTGCACAACTTGACCGCGTCGGAACGTTCAAGTATGAACCAGTCCAGGGTGCCAAATCGACCCTGCTCGGCTTGCCGGAGGTTCCCTTGGCGGTGAAGCAGGTGCGCTATGATCGCTTGATGGCGCATCAGCAGAAGATTTCATCCAAGCGGTTACAGCGGTATCATGGTAAAAGAATCCCTGTCCTCATTGATCAAAGCAGTGGTCTGCAAGCTGTTGGGCGTTCTTTCGGGGATGCGCCAGAGATTGATGGTAAGGTTTTTATTGAATCAAAACAGATTGTTAGGGTTGGATCTATCGTTAATGTAAAGATAATTAAGTCGGATGCTTACGATTTGTATGCTATATAATGTTTTCTGAGATTATATTTATAAAATTTGCACGAGATGGGTGTAGGTTTCTGGGTGTAGGGGAGGCTTTGCAGTTTGGCATGATATTTGCTACTGTTGGGCTCTAGGTATGGTTTCGGTTTTGCATTCTGTCTGGCAGGGGTTTTGCCTGCCGGGCAGAATGGGCGTTTAGGGCGCTTCGGCGCGAATAATTTGGGCGAAAGCCCGTCCTTAATATCGGCTATCCCGTTGTGCTGGGGTAGGTCGTTCCAATGAGCAGGAGAGTACACATGGCTACGGTCACGAAAACCACCAACAAGAACGGTATCCTGGACGAATCTGCTCTTTATGGCACAAGTGGAAATAATGACACATCTGCTGTGAGCTTCATGCCGGTTGCGGTGGGGGCTTCGGCACCTGCGCCGCAAGTTGTAGGGGCGGGCAAGATTGCGGCCTCGCCGGAATCATTTAAATTTCAGGTAAATTTTTACGCTCCAAAAAAGCCAAATGATATTAATGGCTTGAATGAGTTTACTGATAACAGGGATAAATTTCAGCTCATCAGAACAACTGAGATCGGTGAGATGTCGTCTATGCAGCCGGCCGAATTGATTAAGAATGCAACGGTTGTTGCTGAACCTGAGGATAAGAAATTCAATTTGGGTAAAAATTTCGCAATGGACATTACCGGGAAATTTTATCTGAAAGATCCGGGCCCAGTCCAGTTCAATATAACTGGGGATGATGGGTTTGCCCTTACAATTGATGGACTTGTTTGGACAAACAAGTCAACGAATGAGGACGGTTTTCATAGTTTTAAAACTGAGGTTGGTACTCTGACTGCAGGTTGGCATGATATTAAAATCGAATATTTCCAAAATTGGGGAGAGAGCAACCTTGATCTTGATTGGACAGCGCCTGGGACAGATGGTTGGGTAAATTTTGGCGGCTATTCGTGTGCGAAGGCTGCGGGGAATGAGCCTGTTGTTATTGACCTTGGGCCCGGCAACCAGAACCGTAGTTTTTATGCTGGCGATGATTATGTCCAGGGTGGTTATGGCCAAGACACGATCTTCGGCGGTGACGACAATGATAGCCTGAATGGTCAATGGGACAATGACATTCTCTATGGTGAGAATGGAAATGACACGCTCAGCGGCGATGATGGCTTTGATACTTTGATTGGTGGGAGGGGGAATGACGCGCTTGATGGCGGCTGGGCGGACGATCTTCTTGATGGGTTTGACGGCGATGATGCCCTAAATGGGGCGCAAGGGCAAGATGACCTTAACGGAGGGCTTGGCAACGATTCGCTTTATGGCGGTTTGGGCAAGGACACACTTACTGGCGGCTCGGGCAATGACACGTACCGGATCGATGATGCGGACGATATAATTTCTGAGGCGGCTGGTGATGCTTACGGCTCGGCTGATCAGGTGACCACAACCCTTACCAGTTTCACGTTGGGCACGAACAACAGCAGCGCCAATGTCGAGAACCTGACCTACGAGGGCAGCCAAAACTTCACGGGTACCGGCAGTGATGTCGGCAACGTGGTCACTAGCGGCAATGGCAATGATACGCTTTCCGGCTTGGCGGGCAACGACACCCTCGCTGGTTATGGGGGCGATGACTCGCTGGCCGGCGGGGCGGATAATGACTCGCTCAACGGCGGGGCGGGCAATGACACGCTTGCCGGCGGGGTGGGGAGTGATGAGATCGACGGTGGGGCGGATACGGATACCGCCATGTTTGAGGGTGCGCGCAGCGATTATAATATCACGCGGTCCGGTGACTATCTTGTTTTTACGCGCATTAATTCCACGGGCACCCCGACGGGCGAAGTCGACAGAACCATCCGGGTGGAGAACTTCAAATTCCTGAATAATGGGGGCACTCCGCAGGAATATACTGAGGCTCAGTTGT
>CAZGKS010000110.1:0-6974 GCA_964526275.1 uncultured Methylobacterium sp.
ATGGCTTCCTGTCCGAAAATCCGGCCTTTGCCGAAAGCTGCGCCGCAGCCGGGCTGTGCTTTGTTGGCCCCCCCGCTTCCGCCATGCGCGCCATGGGCCTCAAGGATGCCGCAAAGGCACTGGTGGAAAAAGCGGGCGTGCCGGTTGTGCCCGGCTATCACGGCACCAACCAGGAGGCCGCTTTTCTAAAAGAGCGCGCGTATCATGTCGGCTATCCCGTGTTGATCAAGGCGGTAGCGGGCGGGGGCGGCAAAGGCATGCGGCGGGTAGAAAAACACGCTGATTTTGCTGATGCGCTCGCCTCCTGCCAGCGCGAGGCGCAAAATGCGTTCGGCGATTCGCGCGTCTTGATCGAAAAATACATCACCGCGCCGCGCCATGTCGAAATGCAGATTTTCGGCGATCAGCACGGCAACGTTATCCACCTGCTGGAGCGCGATTGCTCGATGCAGCGGCGGCACCAAAAGGTGATCGAGGAAGCGCCAGCACCGGGCATGGATGCAACCACGCGCGCAGCGTTCGGCAAGGCGGCGGTCGATGCCGCGCGTGCGGTGGGCTATTACGGCGCAGGCACGGTTGAATTCATTGCCGATGGCTCGCAGGGGCTGCGGCCTGACGGCTTTTATTTCATGGAAATGAATACGCGTTTGCAGGTTGAACACCCGGTTACCGAGGCGATTACCGGCCTTGACCTTGTGGAATGGCAGTTCCGCGTGGCGTATGGCGAAACGCTGCCGCTTACGCAAGAGGCGGTGCGCGCCAATGGCCATGCGGTCGAGGCGCGGCTTTATGCCGAAGAGCCGGAAGCGGGGTTCCTGCCCAGCGTCGGGCGGATCGTGGCGCTCGATTGGGGGCGCAACCCCGGCGTGCGAATCGATTCCGGTGTGGAGGCGGGCGGCGAGGTTTCGCCGTTTTATGATCCCATGATCGCCAAGCTGATCGCCCATGGCGATACGCGCGATAAAGCGCTCGATACCCTCGGGCGGGCGCTGCAGCAGGCCTTCGTCGCAGGGCCCAAAACCAATGCCCGGTTTTTGCACGCCTTGATCCACCATCCGGAATTTCGCGCCGGCAAGCTCGATACCGGGCTGATCGAGCGTGAATTATCCGCGCTTGGCGCTGCCCAGCCGCATCCTGTCAGTGCTGCGGCGCAACAGGCGGGGGCAGGGGCTGTGGCAGCGCATGACCAACAGCGGGTGGAAGCGCGCGCCGCACGCCTTTCCGGCTGGTCGCAGGATCCGTTTTCATCCAGCGATGGCTTCACGCTCGCCCCCGCCCAGCCGCTCGGCCTGCGGGTGCTGATGGAAGGCGCGCCGCAGCTTGTACAATTAGCCGCTACCGGCGATGAACCGGCGGATTTTCGCGTTGTTGCCGATGGGGCAGGGGCTTTCGTGATTGCAAACGGGCTGCAAACGCGCTTTGACCCCTTCGATGCTTTGAGTGTCGATCTTGCGGATGCCGAAGCAGGGGCGGAGGGCACGTTGCGCGCGCCCATGCATGGCAAGGTGGTCAGCGTTTTGGTGGCTTTGGGGCAAGCCGTGACCAAGGGCCAGAAACTGGCTTTGGTGGAAGCCATGAAGATGGAGCACCCCTTGATCGCGCCGCAAGATGGCCTTGTGGCGGATATTTATGAAAGCGCCGGGGCACAGGTGCAAAAAGGCACGCCGATCCTCACAGTCCGCATAGCAGAGGCCTGAAGCGGTTTTGGGCCGGATGTGTTTGGCAGCCAACACATCCGGCTTTAAGCGCCATAATCGTGCAGGGTGCGGCCGTGCTTTTTGAGCCAGGCTTCCTGCGCTTCAAAATCCGGACAAATGGCCTGGACATGGCGCCAATAGCGCACGGAATGGTTCATTTCCAGCCGATGCGCGACCTCATGCGCGCACAGATAATCGAGCACGGCGGGCGGCGCCAAAATCAGCCGCCACGAATAATTGAGATCCCCGCGCGCAGAGCACGAGCCCCACCGGCTTTTTGTATCTTTGAGGCGAATGGTGCCCAAACTAACGCCCAGCCTTTGCGCGTATTTCTGCGAAGCCTGGGTCAGATCCGCCAAGGCCTGCGTCTTGAGGAAACGCAAGATCCGCCCCGCCACATGTTCCGGCGTGCCGTGAACGATCAGAACCGGGCCGTCTGGCGTATTCTCGATACGGGTTTCCCCGCGAATCGGCGCGCGGTGCTCTATCGGCATGGGCACCCCGCGCAGCGGAAGAAGGGTCCCTTGCGCAAACGGCATGCGCGGGCGCTGGCGTTGCAGACGCGCCTCCAGCCAGCCCTTATGCGCCTCCAGAAAGCGCGCGGCCTCCGCCGTTTTGACCCTCGGCGGCAAGGTGATCACCGCTTCCCGACTTGCCCGTTCAAGGCGAAGAATCAGCCGCCGCGCCCGTGGATTGACCCGCAAGCGGACCGGAATTTCAAGGCCATTGATCGTGATGGTCAAGGTTTCAGGGATAGACGGCAAACCGGCAGGCCGCGATGGTTTTGCCACCGCAGCCGTGTTTTGTCGTAACCAAGGCAGCCGGATCAGGCTTTGTCTCCCGGCAGGTTTTTGCCGTTCGCGGCTTTGGCAGGGCGAGAATTCGACAAACCATAGGTGAAATCGACGATAGCGGGGGCAATATGCTTGCGGAAACGCGAGCCGTTGAACACGCCATAATGCCCGACATCCTTTTGCAGATGATAGAGCTGTTTTTCTTTGGGCAGGTTGGTGCAAAGGGCGTGCGTGGCTTTGGTTTGGCCAACGCCGGAAATATCGTCGTTTTCCCCCTCAACGGTCATCAGGCCACACCGACGGATCGCGCCAAGATCGACCTTCTCCCCGCGATGCATCATCTCGCCCTTGGGCAGCGCGTGGCGCACAAACACGGTATCGACGGTCTGGAGATAGAATTCTGCGGTCAGATCCATGACGGCCATGTATTCATCGTAAAAATCGCGATGTTTTTCTGCTGAATCGCCGTCGCCATCGACCAGATGGTTGAACATATCCCAATGGGCGGTCATGTGGCGGTCCAGATTCATGGCCATGAAGCCGGAAAGCTGCAAATAACCCGGATAAACCTCGCGCATGACGCCCGCATTGGGGAAAGGCACGCGCGAAATACAATGGCGGCGGAACCAATCTGTGCCGCGTTTTTGGGCGAGTTTGTTGACTTCCGTGGGGCTTTCCCGCGTGTCGATCGGCCCGCCCATCAAAATCATGGAGAGCGGGATATGGGTATCGTTCAGGGCTTCGAGCCGGGCAACCGCCGCCGCAACCGGCACGGAAGGCTGGCACACCGCCAGAACATGCACCTGCGGCCCCAACAGCCGTAGCATCGCCATCACGTAATCAATGTAATCGTCGAGATCAAAGCCACCGGCATTGGTGGGCACGAGGCGGGCATCGATCCAATCGGTGATGTAAACGTCGTGGGTGGGCAAAAACGCCTCCACGGTGCCGCGCAGCAAGGTGGCAAAATGCCCGGACATGGGCGCAACGATCAGCAGGCGGGGTTGGGCGGGCTGGTCTTTGGGCAGGTCGCGCTCAAAGCGAATGAGGTTGCAAAAGGTGTTCGACCAAACCACACGCTCGTGCACGGCAACGCTTTGCCCCTGGATCGTGGTGGTGGGGAGATCGAAGGCTGGCTTGCCATAGCGCCGCGTCGTCCGCTCGAAGAGTTCGCAGGCAGCTGAAACGGAACGCCCGATCGGGGTTTGGGAGAGCGGGTTCAGCGGGTTGCGATAAAACAGCCGCATGGCATCGCTTGCAGCGCGCGCGGGCGCAAGCAGCGAGTGGGTGGCTTCGTAAAAAAAGTAACCGCTCTTGTGCATAGGACGTCCTTTGTAAGGCAATGCCGAAGAACACGAGGCGCCAGGAGGTTGGCGCATCCTTGTATTCGGTAAAGGGGTATACTAACCGGGGAGCATTTCACATTTAGTGCATAAAGCCAATCCAACTTTTGAAGTTTTTTTGCATTGCAGCAATTTTATGTGGATCCGGGCCAGGGCCACGCGCGCCGGTGCCCTGAAAAACAGGGTGTGCGGTTTTTTCCGCAACCCGTTTTTTAGAATACCTTGTCGAAGTGGGGGCAGGGCGGCATAATCGAGCTATAAACTTTGCGGGCCAATATAGCGCCTTCCAGAATACCGCCCAAATGGAACCTTGCTGATGGAAAATCGCCCCCCCTTTGCAACTTTGGCCGCGTCCCCGCCTGTTGCGCCAAAACGCAGGCGCAAACGGAATGTTCATGGGGTTATGTTATCGGATGATTATGCGTGGTTGCGGGCGCGCAACTGGAAAACCGTGCTGTCCACGCCCGAAAAACTCCCCAAACCGATCCGAGACCATCTGGAAGCAGAAAACGCCTATTGCGCGCAGGCTTTGGCGCCCCTGCACCCCTTGATCGCCAATCTGGTTGCAGAAATGCGCGGGCGCATCCAGGAAGACGAGGTTGCCCCGCCCACGCGCCACGGATCGTTTTTATATTACGAGCGCTACCGCAAGGGGCAGGAATATGCGGTTTTATGCCGCAAACCGCTTCCTGAACCGGGTGCAAAGCCAACCGCAAAGCCAGGGCGCGAACAGATTATCCTTGATGCGCCCAAACTGGCGCGCGGGCGCGATTATTTCGACCTTGGCGATACGGCTATCGCGCCCGATCATCGCCTGCTGGCCTATTCCACCGATACAACCGGCAATGAAGCCTATACGATCCGCCTCCGTAATCTGGATACCGGGCGCGACCTCAAGGATAGCGTGCCGCGCACCAGCGGCGAAATGGTCTGGGCGGCAGATGGGCGCTCCTTTTATTATGTGGCGCTTGATGCCGCCCAACGCCCCTACAAGGTCATGCACCATAGTTTGGGCAGTTCGACCAAGCAGGACCGCACACTCTACCACGAGGCAGGCACAGGCTGGTTTGTCGGGCTTGGGCAAAGCCACGATACCACCTTTGCCGTTATCTCGATCCATGATCACGAAACCAGCGAGGAATGGCTGATCGATTTGCGCGATCCGGCGGCGATGCCGGTCTGCGTGCTGCCGCGTCATACCGGCCACGAATATGACAGCGAACACCGCGATGGGCAGTTGATTATCCGCACCAACTGGCTTGCGCCTGATTTCAAACTGGTAAGCCTACCGATCCTCCGCAACACGGGGGCACGCCCTGCCGGGAATCTGGCACGTGCCCGCACCGAGAGCGAACCGCACGCCTTGCCGCTCACGCTGGCGGCTCTGGCGCAGGCTGAGACACTCGTTCCGCAAATTCCGGGGCGCATTCTGCTCGATCACGCGATCGCGCGTGATTGGCTGGTCTGGTCGGATCTGGGGGAGAGCGGGCCGCAGGTGCATGCCCGCCATTGGGCCAGCGGCCGCGAACAGCATTTTTCGCCGCGCGCCAGCACCCCAGCGTTTTCAGGCGAAATGGGAACCGGTTCGCCAGAAGAAAACGCGCCCCAGCAAAAAAACAGCGATAGGATTCGAGCGGTTTTGCGCGAAACGCACGCCAAGGCCATCCCCACAGGGGCGGTTGGCGATATTGTGGCAGGGTTCGGGCCGGAATTTCACTCTGCCGTGCTGCGGATAACCCTGTCTTCCCCCGCTTTGCCGGAAAGCGTGCTCGATCACGATCTCGATACGGGGGCGGAAACCCTTCTCAAGACCCAGCAGGTGCCGTCGGGGTTTGATCCTGCCCGCTATGTGGTCGAGCGCCGCTCTGCCCGCGCAGCAGACGGCGAAAGCGTGCCGATCACGCTGTTGCGGCGCACCGATACGCGGGTCAATGGCACAGCGCCCGCCTTGCTGTATGGCTATGGCGCCTATGGTGCCGTGATGGAGGCCGATTTTGACACCGAGCGCCTGAGTTTGGTGGATCGCGGCTTTGTCTATGCCATTGCCCATATCCGCGGCGGGCTCGAAAAAGGCATGGCCTGGTACAGCCAGGGCAAGATGCTAAGCAAGATGAACTCCTTTACGGATTTCATCGCCTGCGCCGATTTTCTGATCCACGAAGGGTATGCCGCCCCGCACAAGATCGTGGCGCAAGGCGTCTCGGCGGGCGGCATGCTGATGGGCGGGGTCGCGAATATGGCGGGAGAAAAATTCGCGGGCATTATTGCCGAAGTTCCGTTTGTGGATAGCCTCAATACGATTTTAGACCCAACCTTGCCGCTCACCCCGCCCGAATGGGTGGAATGGGGCAACCCGATCACCGATAAAGCCGCGTTTGACGCCATGCGCGCCTATTCCCCCTATGATAATGTGCAGGCCAAACCCTATCCGCCCATGTTGGTGACCGGCGCAGTCTCCGATCCCCGCGTGACCTATTGGGAGCCCGCCAAATTCGTGGCCCGCCTGCGCGCCACGATGGTTGGGGGCGGGCCGGTGCTGCTGCATACCAATATTCTGGGGGGGCATGGCGGGGCTTCCGGCCGGTTCGAGCGGCTCGACGATATTGCCCGCGCCTATGCTTTCGCCCTGCATGTCACGGGGATCGCTTCGGGGTTGGATCCTGCGGTTGGATAAACCGGGCGGGGCACTTCCCTTAACCCCAACAGGAGCGGTTCAGGGCACCGTTATCCCAGCCGTTCTCGGCCCGGCTCATGGAGCATGTGATGCCGGTATCGACCTGCACTCGTTGGAGCTGTTCCAAGGTCTGTTACGCCCCCCAGGCGGCCCGGAAGTTTCGATTTCGTTTTTGGTGGAGATCTGCAGACATCCGATCCTGGTTTCCGTCCGTGTCCAATTTTAAGGGAGAGCTCAGATTTACCCTTGCGTTTGGTGTCCGAAGCGGCAATAAGCGAGCGCGATTGCGTGCAGGGGTGATCTTGTGCGCAGGCAGTGGACAGGTGGCCGAGTGGTTGAAGGCGCACGCCTGGAACGCGTGTATAGGGGCAACTCTATCGAGGGTTCGAATCACGCCCTGTCCGCCCTAAACTGAAAGACAACCGTTTTACACGCGGTCACGGTTGCTCCGCAAAAGCCCAGTCTG
>CAZGKS010000111.1:0-4102 GCA_964526275.1 uncultured Methylobacterium sp.
GTTTTAACGCAATTCCGGACGCGAAACCGGTTCCAACGATCGCTGGAATTGCTCTCTCTTTTTGTTTTAACGCAATTCCAGACGCGAAACCGGTTCCCGCTTTCGCTGGAATTGCTTTACCGCCCCGGATGCGCTTTTGTGCAGCGGGTTTTATCTCAAGCAAAACGCATTCCTCAACAAATGGATAATGGGTTCTCAGGCCATGGGTTTGATCGTTAAAATCTGTGGCCTGTCGACACCGGAAACCGTTGCTGCGGCCTGTGCTGCGGGCGCGGATTGGGTGGGTTTTGTGTTTCACCCCAAAAGCCCGCGCTATGTGACGCCTGAACAGGCTGCGGCTTTGGCGGCGCTGACGCGGGCGCATCCGGGGTCTGCATTGCCCCAAACCCCTGCATTTCTTCCCGGCGATCCGATTTTACGGGCAGAAGAGGGCTTGGCGGCTGGACGCGTAAAAAGTGTCGCGCTGGTGGCGGATGCGGAAGATGCCGCTTTGGAGGCCATTATGCGCGCGCTTTGCCCGGATTTTTGGCAATTGCATGGCTGCGAGACGCCCGCGCGGGCGCAGGCGATCGGTGCGCGGTATGGCGTGCCGGTCATCAAGGCGTTCGGGGTGGGCGGGCATGAGGATCTGGCCGCTTTGGCAGCCTTTGCGGGCGCGGCGGATGCGGTGCTGCTCGATGCCAAGCCGCCGGCTGGGGCGGCGTATTCCGGCGGGCATGGCACCCCCTTCGATTGGCGGGTGCTTTCCGCGCTTTCCTCGGAGCAGGCTTTCATGCTATCGGGGGGGCTTCATGCGGGTAATGTCGGGGCGGCTATCCTGACCTTGCGCCAGATGGGCCTTGGCGTTGCGGGGGTGGATGTTTCCTCGGGGGTCGAGGATAGGCCGGGGGTTAAAAGCGCGCGCAAAATCGCCGCCTTTGTGGCGGCGGTGCGCAAGGCTGAGGCCATTACAGAAAAGGGAGGCCGTGCAGAGGCGTAACGCTTCCAAGGGCTTTTCGGGAAAGGGTACATGAGCGCAAAACCGAATTCGTATCGCAGCGGGCCCGATGAAAATGGCCGCTTCGGGCTGTATGGCGGCCGGTTTGTCGCCGAAACACTGATGCCGCTGACGCTGGCGCTGGAAGCGGCGTATCGCGAGGCCAAGACCGATCCTGCCTTTGCGCAGGAAATGGACGCCATGCTCACCCATTATATCGGCCGGCCCTCGCCGCTGTATTTTGCGCAGCGGGTTACGGACCATATTCGGGCGGGGGCTGCGCCCGGCATGGGCGCGCGCGTTTATTTCAAGCGTGATGAGCTTAACCATACCGGCGCGCATAAGGTGAACAACGTGCTGGGGCAGATCTTGCTCGCCCGCCGCATGGGCAAAAAGCGCATTATCGCTGAAACCGGGGCGGGGCAGCATGGGGTTGCCACGGCCACGCTTTGCGCGCGCTATGGGCTTGAATGCGTGGTCTATATGGGCGCGGTGGATGTGGAGCGGCAAAAGCCCAATGTGTTCCGCATGAAGATGCTGGGGGCAACCGTTGTGCCGGTAACCTCTGGCACCGCAACGCTCAAAGACGCGATGAATGATGCGTTGCGCGACTGGGTGAGCCATGTGGAAACCACGTTTTACTGCATTGGCACGGCAGCGGGGCCGCATCCTTACCCTGCTATGGTGCGGGATTTTCAATGCGTGATCGGCAACGAGACGCGGGAGCAGATGCTGGCCGCCGAAGGGCGCCTGCCCGATTCGCTGGTGGCGGCGATCGGCGGGGGCTCGAATGCGATCGGGTTGTTCCACCCGTTTCTCGATGAACCTTCGGTCGAGATTTATGGGGTCGAGGCTGCGGGCAAGGGCGTAGAGAGCGGCTATCACGCCGCTTCGCTCAATGGAGGGCGCCCGGGCGTGCTGCATGGCAACCGTACGTATCTTTTGATGGATGACGACGGCCAGATCGCCGAAGCGCATTCGATCTCCGCCGGGCTCGATTATCCGGGGATCGGGCCGGAACATGCCTGGCTCAAGGATCAGGGGCGGGTGACGTATCTTTCCGCAACCGATGCGCAAGCGCTGGATGCGTTTCAACTTTGCGCCAAGCTGGAGGGGATCATTCCGGCGCTGGAGCCTGCGCATGCGCTCGCGCAGGTGCTGCACCTTGCCCCCACCAAACCGGCGGATCATCTGATGGTCATGAATTTATGCGGGCGGGGCGACAAGGATATTTTCGCCGTTGCCGAGCATTTGGGAGGGATGTGACATGACCCGCCTTTCCCAGGCCTTTGAACAAGCGCGCGCGCAAAACCGGGCGGCTTTGGTCACTTTTATCACGGCGGGGGATCCGGACCCTGAAACCAGCTTTGCCGTGCTCGAAAATCTGCCGCAAGCGGGGGCAGATATTCTTGAGCTGGGGATGCCGTTCTCGGACCCCATGGCGGATGGTCCGGCGATCGAGGCGGCCTCGCACCGCGCGCTCAAAGCGGGCATGACCCTTGCGGGGGTGCTGGCCATGGTGCGGCGCTTCCGGACGGGCAATGCCCATACGCCGCTGATCTTGATGGGGTATTACAACCCGATCTATGTGTATGGGGTTGAGCGTTTTTTGGCCGATGCGCAGACAGCAGGGGTGGATGGGCTGATTGTGGTCGATCTACCGCCCGAAGAGGATGCCGAATTGTGCCTGCCCGCGCGGGCGGCAGGGCTCGATTTTATCCGTCTGGCAACGCCCACTACCGATGCGGTGCGCTTGCCTAAAGTGCTCGCCAATGCCTCGGGCTTTGTTTATTATGTCTCGATTACCGGGATCACCGGCACAGCAAGCGCCGATTCCGGTAAGGTCGGGGCGGCCATTGCCGCTATCCGCGCCAAAACCGATCTGCCGATTGTGGCCGGGTTCGGCATCAACACGCCCGCAGATGGCGCAAGCTTTGCGCAGGTGGCGGATGGGGTGGTGGTTGGCTCGGCGATTGTGGGCGAAATTGCCGCCTCGCTGGATGCACAGGGGCAAGCAGGGGCGCAAACGCGTGAAAAACCGCTCCAATTGGTGCGTGCGCTCGCCGCTGCGCTCAACAAAAAGGAAAAGGCGCCATGAGTACCGACAGCACGATGAACTGGATCACCAATCTGGTGCGGCCGAAAATCCGCTCGTTGCTCAAGCGCGAAACACCGGAGAATTTGTGGATCAAATGCCCCGATACCGGGCAGATGGTGTTTCAAAAAGAAGTCGAGGACAACCTTTGGGTGATCCCCGGCTCGGAGCATCACCTCAAAATGCGCGCGCGTGACCGGCTGGCGCATATGTTCGATGGCGGCACTTACGATACGCTCAAAGTGGTGGAGCCGCCGGTGGATCCGCTCAAATTCAAGGATGAAAAACGCTATATCGATCGCCTGAAAGACGCAAAAGCCAAAACGGGTTTGCCGGATTCGGTGCTGGCGGGCTTCGGACGGCTCGATGGCCTGCCGGTGACGATGTGTGTGCAGGATTTCGCGTTTATCGGCGGAACCTTGGGCACCATGGCGGGGGAGACCATTGTTACCGCGGGAGAGATGGCGCTGCGCCAGCGCACGCCGCTGGTCCTGTTTGCCGCTTCCGGCGGAGCGCGGATGCAGGAGGGGATTTTATCGCTGATGCAGATGCCGCGCACCACCGTGGCCGTGCAGCGCTTGCGCCGCGCGGGCTTGCCGTATCTGGTGGTGCTGACCAACCCGACCACCGGGGGGGTTACCGCTTCTTATGCCATGCTGGGCGATGTGCATATTGCCGAACCTGGGGCGATGATCGGGTTTGCGGGGCCCCGCGTGATCGAGCAAACGGTGCGCGAAAAGCTGCCGGAAGGGTTCCAGCGCGCCGAATATCTGCTCGATCACGGCATGGTGGATATGGTGGTGCATCGGCGCGAGCTGCGGGCCACGCTCTCGCGGCTGTGCCGGTTGTTGTTGCGCCAGCCTGCGGCTGCCTAAGCCATGGCGCGGCTGGATGCTCCCTTGGAGCGCCTTGCGGCGCTGCATCCGCGCCTGATTGATCTTTCGCTCGATCGTATCAGCGTTTTGCTGGCCAAATTGGGGCATCCGGAACGTAAAATGCCGGGGGTGATCCATGTGGCGGGCACCAATGGC
>CAZGKS010000111.1:4112-6937 GCA_964526275.1 uncultured Methylobacterium sp.
CGTGTGCATGTTTTTACCTCGCCGCATCTGGTGCGGTTTAATGAGCGGATCCGGCTGGGGGCGGTGGGCGGCGGCGCGTTGGTGAGCGATGATGCGTTTCTGGCGGCGCTGGAGCGGGTGGAGACGGTGAATGCGGGCGCGCCGATTACGGTGTTCGAGATCACCACGGCGGTGGCTTTTGTGCTGTTTGCCGAACATGACGCCGATTACACCTTGGTTGAGGTTGGGCTTGGTGGTAATTTTGATGCCACCAATGTGCTGGAAACGCCGCTTGCCAGCGTGATCACGCCGGTTTCGATGGATCATCGCGAGCATCTGGGCGATACGCTTGAGAAAATTGCGGGTGAAAAAGCTGGAATTCTAAAACGCGGCTGTCCGGTTATTGTGGCGCCGCAAGCGGCGGCGGCGGTACGGGTTATCCGGCGCCAAGCGGCGCGGTTGGGGTGTCCGTTGCTGGTGGGGGAAGAGGATTTCCATGCCCATGAAGAGGGCGGGCGGTTGCTGTACCAGACCGAGGATACCTTGCTCGATCTGCCGTTGCCCCGGTTGATCGGGCGTCACCAGCTCCTCAATGCGGCCACTGCGATTACCACCTTGCGCAAGGTGGCGCCTGCGCGGGCTACGCCGGAAGCCTTGGCGGCAGGGTTATTGCGGGCGGAGTGGCCGGCGCGCTTTCAGCGTTTATATGGGGCTTTGGTGGCTTTGGCACCGCAGGGGGCCGAGCTTTGGCTCGATGGCGGGCATAATGCCGATGGCGCGCGGGTGTTGGCGGAAACTATTGCGGAGCTTGAGGCGCGCAGCGCCCGGCCGCTGGTTTTAGTTCTGGGGGCGATGGCGCGCAAGGATGTGCGGGAAATTCTCGAACCTTTCAAAGGGCTTGTGCAAGAAATTCTGGCGGTTCCGATCGATTCTCCCCTCGCGCATGCGCCTGCCGCTATCGCGCAAACGGCGCGCGGCATGGGGTTTGCGGCTGCGTGTGCGGGCGGGCTTGAGGACAGCCTGCGCTTTCTTGCCGCGCGGGAATGGGCCACGCCGCCGCGCGTGCTGATTGCGGGCTCGCTCTATCTGGCAGGGGAAGCGCTGGTGCTTGATGGAACCTTGCCCATATAAGAACCGTGCCTATGTAAGAATTTTGTCCATGTAAGGCTGCGCTTCGAAGTTTCGTGCTTCGGGGTTTCGTGCTTCGGGGTTTCGTGCTTTGGGGTTTCGTGCTTTGGCTTTTGCCGTGCTTTGGGCGCCGATAAGGGGCTTTTGGGCGGCAATCCCCCGTGCCCTCTTCCTTTAAAGACGGCTTTGGGGAAGCTGCCCCCCGATTTTTATATTTATTGAATGGAATCAACAGGAAAATATGCTTTTGCCATTCCTTTTCGGGGTAGATTTCTCTAGAATTCAGGGTGATTCGTAAAGGAAACCTGCATGTCTGACCTGCCCGACCAACCCATTGATGCCAGCATTGCCTATGGGGCTGATTCCATTAAGGTTCTCAAGGGGCTGGATGCGGTGCGCAAGCGTCCGGGCATGTATATCGGTGATACCGATGATGGTTCGGGCTTGCATCATATGGTCTATGAGGTGGTCGATAACGCGATCGACGAGGCGTTGGCGGGGCATGCCGACCGGGTCAGCGTGACCCTCAACCCGGATGGCTCGTGCACGGTGCGCGATAATGGCCGGGGCATCCCGACCGATATTCACGCTGGGGAAGGCGTTTCTGCCGCAGAAGTCATCATGACGCAGCTGCATGCGGGCGGTAAATTCGACCAGAATTCCTATAAAGTCTCCGGCGGTCTGCACGGGGTCGGGGTCTCGGTGGTCAATGCGCTGTCCAAATGGCTCAAGCTGCGCGTGCAGCGGGAGGGTAAAATCCACGAAATGCGGTTCGCGCATGGCGATGCGGTGGAGCCTTTGGTGGTGACCGGCGCTTATGTTCACGATACCAAACCCGGCCAGTTCGAGGGGCGTTCTGGCACGGAAGTGACCTTTTTACCGCATACGGGCGACGAAAAAAGCGAAGCCACGTTCAAAAAAGTGGTCGATTTCGACTTTGAAACGCTGGAGCACCGGCTGCGCGAACTCGCCTTCCTCAATTCCGGGGTGCATATCCTGTTTGCGGATAACCGCCATGCGGAGCCCAAAAGCGTCGATTTATATTATGAAGGCGGGCTGGAAGCCTTTGTGCGCTATCTCGATCGCGCTAAATCGCCGCTCATCCCCAAACCGGTGATTGTCAAAAAAGAACAAGATAACATCACCGTAGAGGTCGCGTTGTGGTGGAATGATTCCTACCACGAAAGCGTGTTGTGCTTCACCAACAACATTCCACAGCGCGATGGCGGCACGCATCTGGCAGGGTTTCGGGGTGCTTTGACACGCCAGATCACCAGCTATGGCGAAAGCTCGGGCATCACCAAAAAGGAAAAGGTTACGCTGACCGGCGATGATTGCCGCGAAGGGCTGACCGCGGTGCTTTCGGTCAAGGTGCCGGACCCCAAATTCTCGTCCCAAACCAAGGATAAGCTGGTCTCCTCCGAAGTGCGGCCCGTGGTTGAAAGCGTTTTGAACGAAACGCTGCACGCTTGGCTCGAAGAACACCCGGCCGAAGCCAAGGTGATTGTCGGCAAGGTGGTGGAGGCGGCGGCTGCGCGCGAAGCGGCGCGCAAGGCGCGCGAATTGACCCGCCGCAAAGGCGCGCTCGATATTGCCTCCCTGCCCGGCAAATTGGCCGATTGTCAGGAGCGGGACCCTTCCAAATGCGAAATCTTGCTCGTCGAGGGCGATTCTGCGGGCGGTTCTGCCAAGCAAGGGCGGGACCGATTGTTCCAGGC
>CAZGKS010000112.1:0-6853 GCA_964526275.1 uncultured Methylobacterium sp.
CCCCGCCCTCCTTGGTCGCCCCCTCGCGCGTATCCGCAAACAGCCGCGCGCGCAGAACGGCGGTATCATCGCTATCGCGCATGGCGGGCGTATAGGCCCCCACCAGATCAACATGCGTGCCCGGGCGCAAAGCCGCCCCGCGCACCAACGCCGCGCGCGACATCGTGGCCGCTGAAACAATATCCGCCTGCGCAACCGCCGCATCGAGATCCTCGACCACCTCCACCGCCAGCCCTTCTTGTGCAAGCTGATCGGCCAGAGTTCGGGCATTTTGTACGCTGCGATTCCACAATAAATGTTTTTTAATCGCAAAGGTTTGCGCATAGGCGCGGATGTAAAACGGCGCCAGGGCCCCCGCCCCGATCATCACATGCGTCGCGCTTTCTGGCCGCGCCAGATACCGCGCCGCCAGCGCCGAACAAGCCGCCGTGCGCCACAAGGTGAGGCGCGCGCCATCCAGCGCTGCCACAGGCACCCCGGTATCCCCATCCATCAACACATAAAGGCCGGCAACGCTTGGCAGCCCGCGCGCAGCATTACCGGGAAACACATTGACGATTTTTACCCCCAGACTGCCGCCGGAAGCCGCGCTCCAGGCGGGCATCAGCAGATGCATCGCATCGCCATCGGGGCGTAAAATCGGGTGATGATGCCGCAACGGCACCACAATTTGCGCGCGCAAGGCCGCATCCATCGCGTTCAGCAAAGCCGGGAAGGTTAGCGCATTATCTATCGCCGCCGCATCAAAAAACCGCATGGATCCCCTCCCCCGAAAATCCCGCTAGAGCGTTTCCAGCGAAAGTGGAAACCGGTTTATCGCCAAAAAGCATGCGAAATCAAAAAATAAGATCAAGATGCGATTCCGTATGCACGCATCATGATCTGGAACAGCACCGGCAAGCCCCCCCAACCAGACCGCACCCGCCCTGAATAGGGAAAGATCAGAACGGCGAAGCGAGCGAAAGGGTCTCCGCCACATCAGAAGCAGGTTTGCCCTCGCGCCGCAAAGCCGCGTTTTCATCCAGCAAGCGCAGATTCTCGCGTTGCAACGCACGCTCCGCCTTACGATGCACGCCCTGATTAACCCACATCACGACCCCGCCGACCACCACACCTAAGCCGAGCAGAACAAAAAACAGCATGAAAAGCGGCATCGCCATCACCTTGGCACCACCAAACAGCCCGAGCGGATCCACCACCAGCTCGACCGAATGGCGATTAGCCAACGCGAACGCCAAAGCCAACAGCGCGACAGGCGCAAGCAGCAGAGCCTTCACATATTTCATGGCTCCACCTTTTTCATCGAGCCCCTGTTTTCGCTCAAACGCGTTTGGAGCCCTTGGCAGCGCCCCCCTTGGCATTGAGCCGCTCGCGCATCTCCTTGCCGCTTTTGAAATAAGGCACGGCTTTGGCCGAAACACTTACCTTTTCGCCGGTACGCGGGTTGCGCCCCTGCCTTGGCTGGCGCGATTTGGTTGAGAACGTGCCAAACCCCCGCAACTCCACGCGATCCCCGCGAAACAGCGCATTGGTGATCTCATCGAGAAGGGTTGTGACCAGAATATCCAGGTCCCGCTGGTACAAATGCGGATTGGCTTCAGCGAGTTTGGTAACGAGTTCGGATTTGATCATGGCAAGCCTGATAGAAAACAGGAAAGGAAAAGCGACAGCCGCAGCAGGATTATTCCCCACCGTGCCAGAGAGAAACGAGCCCGTCAAGCGCGCCCGCACCAAATAGCGCATGGCGAGCGGTTTCGCGGAGTTCAGCCCCAAGCCATGCGAGGCGGTTGGGTTTGCCGGGTTTGAAGGGGACAATCACACTGTCTTTGGCAACGCCTTTCTCCTTGCGCAACCATGCCAGCGCTTCATCCTCCCCGCCAAGGGCATCGATAAGCTTGAGCCCCAAAGCCTGCCGCCCTGTGAAGACGCGGCCATCGGCCACCTTATCGAGCCCCCCGCCTTCAAGTTTGCGGCGCTCGCCAACCAGCTGCTTGAACCAACGATACGTATCGAGCACCGTATCTTCGAGCGCCGCCATCGCCTCCTTGCTGGTGGGCTCCAACCCGCTGGGATTGGCTTTAAGCGGGGTGGAACGCACCGTATCCACCTTTACCCCCACCATATCGAGCAGGCGGGAAGCATTCGGGATCTGCGCGATCACGCCAATCGACCCCACCAGCGAAGTCCCCTGCGCATAAATGCGATCTGCCCCCAAAGCGGTCATATAAGCGCCGGAAGCGCCAACCGTATCGATCACCGCGACAACCGGCTTTTTTTCCGCCAAGGCCCGCACGCGCTGATACAGCACCTCAGAGCCCAAAGTGGTGCCTCCACCGGAATCAATGCGCAAGATAACCGCCTGCACCGGCGCTGTTTCGAGCGATTTGAGGAGATCAAGCGTCTCCTGGCTCCCCCGGATCATGCCGGTAATATTGACCCGCGCAACCTGCGGCCCCTGCCCCATCGTGGTGCCAGCCCCCAGATACCCCGCCAAGGCGGCAACCAACCCCAAGCCCACTACCACCGTAATAACGCGCCAAAACGTCAGCTTGCGGCGCAAGCGGCGGCGGTCAATCATCAGGTCGAGATCAGCATTCATGGCACGATCCTCAAGAGCGTTGGCTGTCCCCGCCCAACGCAAAACGCGTTATTTTATGAAACGATACCTGCAACGATGCTTCTGGCAAAACATCGTTGCGCCAAAGCACCGTCTCTCGGTATTCCTCTTGAGGCTGCGCCCCCCAAATCCAATATTCCCATTACGGCCAATAGGCAACCTCAAAGGGATAACTTGTTGTCCCAGAAGATATTAAACACCAAAACAATCTTCGGGCCAGCCCCGCTAGCCCCTGTTTAAAAGCACGAAAAACAACCCCTCACGCTGTAAGGCCCTGCGGCCGCCCTGCCACCACAACCAGCGGATTAAACTGGGCAAACAGGCGCGCCGAAACGGCCTGGGTCTGCGCCAAGGTTACGGCTTCAATCTCGCTGTTGCGGCGGTCAATATAATCGATCCCAAGCCCCTCGATTGCAATCTCCAGCAATTGCGCGGCAATTTTGCGCGAAGAATCAAAGCGCAAGGCATAAGAACCTGTAAGGTAGCTTTTGGCCCGCTCCACCTCTTGCGCGCTCGGCCCCGTTTGCGCCATGCGGACAATCTCTTCGCGCAAAATGGCAAGCGATTCCCCAACCCGCTCATTGCTCGTCGCCGTTCCCGCCATAAACAACGCCGATTGCTGCATCGGATACAAACTCGACCACACCGAATAGGCCAAGCCGCGTTTTTCCCGGATCTCATTCCACAAACGGGAGGTAAAACTGCCGCCGCCCAGAATGTGATTGGCCACAATGGCCGCAGAAAAATCCGCATCCTTGCGCGCAAGCCCCGGCAGCGCCAGCAGCAGCGTTGATTGCGGCAAATCCAGATCAATCACCTCAAGGCGCCCGCCATGATGCATCGGCACCGGCGCAAGCACCAGCGCCCCGCCCTTGGCAGGCAGTGGCCCGAACGCTTTTTCAACCCCTGCAATCAAATCGGCTTCGGAAATCGCCCCGACCGCCACCACATAAAGCTGTGCGCGGGTGATCAAGGCGGCATGCTGCGTGCGCAACGCCGCCTGCGTAATAGCGCCCAGGGTCTCGCTCCGGCCATCGACCGGCAGCGCATAGGCATGGCCCTCGAAAGCCAGCGCGTTGAGCCGCTCATGCGCGCGCGAAGAGGGATCGTTTTCGTGGCTTTTGAGACTGGCGATGGTCTGCGCCCGCACCCGGTCAATCGCATCGCCGTCAAAACGCGGCGCCTGCAGCGCCAAAGCCAGCAGATCGAAGGCCGCCTGCGCTTCCTCGCTCAAGGTCCGCAACGAGCCATGGAGCCGATCGCGCGAGCCATCAAAGGAGAGTTCGATCGCCTTTTCTTCCAGTTTTTCCTGGAATTGCGCAGAAGAAAACGGCCCCGCGCCTTCATCCAGCAGATCCGCCAGCAGGGTACAAAGCCCATTGAGCGCCGCCGGATCTTGCGCCGCCCCGCCCATAAAGGCAAAATCCAGCGAGACCACCGGCACGGTGTAATCCTCCACATGCCAGATCTCGATCCCCGAAGGGGTGGTAAGGCTTTTAACGCGCGGCTTGCTCATGGTTTCCTCAAATCATGTCTGCGCTCTCGATACCATCAAGACGCCCAAAAACCAAATCGCTTGCCCCCACCCCCGCCCCGGCAGGGCGAGCGTTTCAAAGGCGCATCTTGCAAAACCAGCCTGTCAGACCAAAGGTCCTTGAAACAGACCCTTTGGTATTCATCACGAAATGATTTTATCTCTTTACAAAATAAGAGAATTTCGTTCATTTCAATGGCCTTGTGTGCGCCCATCAAAGGCCATTGGTATCATTTTGAAACTGCCACCGCGTGGCAAGCCTCCGGCAAATCCCCCAAGGTCCAGATACGGGGCGGCGCAGGCGGCTTATCCCCCGGCTTGGGCGGCTTGGGCGGCGGGGCGCTCATGGCTTTGCGCTGTTTTTCAAGCCAATCACGCAGTTCACTGCCGCAGCCATCGCCCTCCCCCGGCGGGGCCTGATCCTCACACGCCGCATCGCCCGCAGGGCAGGCAAGGCGTATATGGAAGTGATAATTATGCCCCCACATCGGGCGCACCTTGGCCAGCCAGGCGCGCTCGGCCCCGGCAACCATGCACAAATGCTGCTTGATCGCCGGATTAACAAAAATACGCGTAATTTCAGGTTGTTGCGCGGCCATACGGATCAGCTTGAGATGCGCGGGGGTATAGACACTCTCCTCCACCCCCATCCAGTCGGCACGCACCAGATTGGTCGCACGCATCGCCTCGCGCTCGGTGGTGTCAAGCCGTCTGGCGGGCATTTCGGTCAGCCAAATATCCGCATCCAGCCCGATCTGGTGCGAGGCATGCCCGGTCAGCATCGGCCCGCCGCGCGGTTGGGAAAGATCGCCCACCAACAAACCGCGCCACCCCACCGCTTGCGGCGTTTGCCGGGCAAGACGCTCGATCACGGCAATAAGCGCGGGGTGCCCCCAATTGCGGTTGCGCGTCAGGCGCATCACCTGCCAGGTTTCGCCATTGACCGGCAACGCCGTCGCCCCGGCAAGGCATCCGCGCGCGAAATTACCAATCGCCCGCGCCGCCATGGGTGCCGGTGCAGCAGCGGTACCAAAAATCCGCTTGGCGGCCTCCTTGGGCAAGGTGGCGAGCACCTTGGCGCGGTTTTCTGCCTCTTCGGTTGCGGTTTGCTGGGCACGCGCAGCGGAGGCAAAAGAGCCGAAAAACGGCACCGCAAACGCACAAAAACACCCAGCGAGGACACGCAAGCCCTTCATAGCTGGATGGACGGTTTACGAACTTCAATCCACGCAACCAGCGCGCCAAACAACGTCCCGACAAGCCCCAAAGCCGAGAGGATCGTATCAATAAAGGGCACGCGCAAAAAATAGAGAATCGCGATAAAAACAGCCAACCCGGAAAGCGCTACGGCAATCTCACGGCCTGCCATAAATTGACGCATATGCTTGATCTGCTGGCGGGATTCCATCATTTTCTGGTTAAATTCCCGAAAGGAATCCACCATACTTGGAAAATCTTCTGAAAAGACATGGCTATATATTTTCTCGCGGTTCAATCGATCTTGGCGGGATTCCTCACACCGCTTTTGGATTGCAATAACACGTTGATATAATTTATAAAAATCTGGATATTGCTCAAAAACAACCGCATCCCCAAAATGTTTCAGATATTTCATCATGGTTTTGACACTATAAGCGACGGTCGCATCCATCGCATCATGCTGGGCACGGTAACAATCGGCGATTGCGTCCCTAAGCCTGTCTGCGCATACATGAGAAGGTTCGTCAGTATGAAGGCATTTCACGAATTCCGCAAGGCGCCGCCCGGAATAACGCAACTCGGAAATAGCAGGATTCACAGCATCAAGACAAATATTTTCAGCAATTTTGAGATATAATTCAGCTCTATCCCATTCTTCCTGCCATTTTATTAAGTGCAGCTGATAATCCTCAATAGATAAAATTGGCACGAAACATCCTTATGCTTGCATCAATTGTCTGAGGGCGCGGGGGAGAAGCGTGCCATATGCGCGCGCAACAGCGCTGCCGCGCGATCCCCCTCCAAAACGTGCTGCTGGAACTCGTCCGCCCACATCACATCCCCGCTTTGCTGGCGTATACTGCGACGACCAAAGCGCGCAGCAACTTCCCTGCCTGTAGAACGAATGTCTTCGTCCACATCCCGCAGAGACAGCCAATCAAAAAGCTTATAGAACACAAATGCCTCACCAAACAAAATGGGCAGCCCACCGCTGCCCACGCTTTACGCATACGCTCTATCTACGCTTAACGCCTATAAATCTATGCGCGAAAAACTTGACGTCAAGTAAATTTTCGTCTGAAATTGCGCCAAATGGCTATTTTGGGAGCAAAAACGGGATTTTTCGTCCCCCACAACAGCGCAAAACCAATTCGGCCCGCCTCACCCATCCATCTTCAGCGCAGCGATAAACGCTTCTTGCGGAATTTCGACCTTGCCGTACAACGCCGGAGCAGAAAAAGTGGGCACCGGTTTTTCGTCCGCGACGGCGGCGCAAAACCAATTCGGCCCGCCTCACCCATCCATCTTCAGCGCGGCGATAAACGCTTCTTGCGGAATTTCGACCTTGCCGTACAACGCCGGAGCAGAAAAAGTGGGCACCGGTTTTTCGTCCGCGACGGCGGCGCAAAACCAATTCGGCCCGCCTCACCCATCCATCTTCAGCGCGGCGATAAACGCTTCTTGCGGAATTTCGACCTTGCCGTACAACGCCGGAGCAGAAA
>CAZGKS010000113.1:0-6853 GCA_964526275.1 uncultured Methylobacterium sp.
AACAAAGAGATAGAGCGTTTCAGGCGATTCAATCTTCGCCGGAAACGCTCTAAGCTTGCACGCTGGTCTGGCGTTGGGTGCCAAGGCCATCGATCCCCAAGGTCATCACCTGGCCTTGGGCCAGATAAACCGGCGGCTTTTGCCCCATCCCCACGCCGGGCGGGGTGCCGGTGGAGATTACATCCCCCGGCTGGAGCGACATGAAGCGCGAAACATAGGCAACCAGCGTTTTCACATCGAAAATCATGGTGCTGGTTGAACCCTTCTGGAAGCGTTTGCCATCGACCTCCAGCCACATGCCCAAAGCTTGCGGGTTGGGTATTTCGTCTTTGGTGACCAGCCACGGGCCTATCGGGCCAAAGGTATCGTGGCCCTTGCCCTTATCCCAGGTGCCGCCACGCTCGATCTGGAATTCACGCTCAGAAACATCGTTGATCACGCAATAGCCCGCCACATAATCAAGCGCACTCTCTTCAGAGACATATTTGGCCTCGCGCCCGATCACCACCCCCAGTTCGACCTCCCAATCGGTCTTGTGGCTGCCGCGCGGAATTTCCACCGCGTCATTGGGGCCGCAAACCGCACTGGTCGCTTTTAGAAACACGATCGGTTCTGCCGGGACCGGCATGCCCGCCTCGGCGGCGTGATCCGAATAATTGAGCCCTATACAAATGAATTTGCCGATTTTTCCCACGCAGGGGCCAATGCGCGGCGCGCCTGCAACCACCGGCAAGCTGGCAGGGTCGAGCGCGGCGAGGCGGCGCAGGCTCTCGGGCGAGAGCGTGGTGCCGTCAATATCCGCAACGATACCGGAAAGGTCGCGCAGCACGCCAGCAGGATCGAGCAGGGCGGGTTTTTCAAGCCCTTTGGGGCCAACACGCAGAAGTTTCATCCAGCATTTCCTTTTCGTGTTGCGATTATAACCACGGGCGATTGGGCCATGGACGCGCGAGGATCGATACGGCTTAAGCGCCAATAGGAATAAAGAGCGTTGATAAGCGCACAAAAGCGGTGATGGCGTCAAAACGTGCATGTTACCGCTACCATTTGCAAGTATAAGCTGTCCCAGCGTCGTAATCAACCCGCAAAATTGCGCATTTCAGCCATAAAGCGTGCGTGTGCGCCGCTGCACCATGGGCCATGCGTGTCTTGGAACATTTTCCGAGGACACGGATACTGTAAGGGTGGATACTGAAAGGCAAGCAAACCCAAGGCGCGCCTTCAAGCCACGCCTCCCCAACAGGCCGGAGGCTCACCCCCCGGTCAGGCTCATATGGCGGCCAACCGCCGGGGCGGCAGCGCGGCGCTCGATCGCGAAATCATGGCCCTTGGGCTTGCGCAAGATCGCCGCATCGATCGCCGCTTTCAGCGCGGCATTGTCAGCGGAGGCGCGCAGCGGCTTGCGCAGATCGGCGGCGTCTTCCTGCCCCAGACACATATACAGCGTGCCGGTACACGTGAGGCGGACACGGTTGCAGCTCTCGCAAAAATTATGGGTGAGCGGGGTGATAAACCCGATCTTGCCGCCCGTTTCTTCGGCGCGCATATAGCGGGCCGGACCGCCGGTGCGATACTCAAGCGGGGTAAGGTTGAAGGCTTCCCCAAGCTGGCGCTTGACCGCCGTAAGCGGGAGATATTGATCCATGCGGTCGATCTCGATTTCGCCCAAAGGCATCACCTCGATAAAGGTGATGTCCATACCCGCGCCATGCGCCCAGCGCGTGAGGGGCACCAGTTCAGCCTCGTTGAAGCCCTTGAGCGCAACCGCGTTGATCTTGACCTTGAGCCCGGCGGCTTGCGCGGCCTCAAGGCCCGCGAGCACCTTGGGCAGGCTGCCCCAGCGGGTGATTTGCGCAAAGCGGGCTTCATTGAGCGTATCGAGCGAGACATTGATACGCCGCACGCCGCACGCGTATAATTCTTGGGCGTAGCGGCTTAGCTGCGAGCCATTGGTGGTGAGGGTCAGCTCTTCGAGCGTGCCGGCGTCAAGATGGCGGGAGAGCGCCCGGAACAGGCTCATAATGTCGCGCCGTACCAAAGGCTCACCGCCCGTAATGCGCAGTTTGCGCACGCCTTTTTCAATGAAAACCGTGCATAACCGGTCAAGCTCTTCGAGCGAGAGCACCTCCGCCTTGGGCAGAAAGTGCATGTTCTCGCTCATGCAATAGGTGCAGCGAAAATCGCAGCGATCCGTGACGGAGACGCGCAAATACGAAATCGCGCGGCCGAAGGGGTCAATCATGGTGCACCTTTCCTGTTGCGCAAATGTGCGCTATTTTGCGCCGATTGCAAGGGGAATTTTCTGCCCGCCCCCCTGCCCTCTTTCGCCATAATGGCCCTGATGCATAAAGGATTTTCAGATGGCGGCTTCGCCCCCCTGGCCTACCCAAATCCGCCTGTTGCCGCAAAAGCAGGCGCTGTTCATCGCGTTCGAGAATGGCGAGAGCGGCACGATTCCCGCAGAATTGCTGCGCGTTCGCTCCCCCAGCGCGGAGGTGCGCGGGCACACCCCGTCGGAGCAAAAGCTGGTAGCGGGCAAGCGCGCGGTGCAGATTTTGGCGGTTGAAGCGGTGGGCAATTATGCCGTGCGGTTGCGGTTTGATGATCTGCACGATTCCGGCCTTTATGGCTGGCCGCTTCTGCAGGATTTTGCGCGCAACGGGGCGCAATATATGGCCGATTACGAGGCCGAGCTGGCGCTAAAGGGGCTCTCGCGCGGATAAACGCCCCCAGAAAACGCAAAACGGCGGGTTTCCCCGCCGTTTATGCTCAATTGAAGCGCTGGTATCGCCTGTCCCGCCTTCGGAGACAGGCCTCCACATCCCGCTTTAGCGCAGCACCACCACGCGGGTGCCCAGTTTCACGCGCTCATACAGGTCTGTCACATCGGCATTGATCATGCGGATGCAGCCAGAGGACACGGCCTGCCCAATTGTCTCCGGCTCGTTGGAACCATGGATACGATAGAGCGAGCTACCCAGATACAGGGCGCGCGCGCCCAGCGGGTTGCCTTCGCCGCCCTTCATGTGGCGCGGCAGATCCGGCCGGCGGCGCAGCATTTGCGGCGGGGGGGTCCAATCCGGCCATTCGGCTTTGCGGGTAATGGTTTTGGTACCCGCCCAGGAGAAGCCGGGACGGCCAACGCCCGCGCCGTATTTGATCGCGCGGTTGCCGGGCAGCACGTAATAGAGGCGGCGTTCATTGGTATCGACCACGACCGTGCCGGGGCCGAATTTGCCGGTATATTCCACCTCTTCGCGCGGGATGGGGTTTGCCATCATGCGCGCGCCATCGGCGATTTCGAGCGGTTGGCGGGTTACGGGATCGATGATGGTATTGGCGCTGGCGGGGGCGGCCAGCAAGCCGAGCAAGGCACAGGCACCAAGCAGGCGAAGGGGTTTCATGGGGGGCTCCGAAGCGGGTGAAGAAAGGAAGTAAAACGCGCACGCGGCACTTTGACCTTCCTTAGCGCCGCAACGGGCAAAATTGCAAGCCCCATGCTTGGCAATTCCAGCATTTACGATTAGTGCTTTTGCAAACGGAGATGCGTACGCAATGAGCGAGAAACCAAACACCCCGCAAGAGCAGCCCTCGTTTTTGAACTGGTTGGGGTTTACCCACACACCTGATTTTAGAAAAGCGCGCTGGCTTGGGCCAATTTTAGGGGCTCTTCTGGCTGTGTTTGTCGCCATTTTGTTTGCGGGTGCAGGGTGGGCGGCGTTTAGAACCCTGTGGATAGGGGGCGATTCCCATGCGGCCAATGCCGCCGCTGGCGGGCTTGGGGCGGGCGCGTTGATTGTGGCGGTGCTGGGCGCGCCGTTTCTGTTCTGGCGCACCTGGATTGCGCAGCAAACCCAACGCTTCCAGAAGGAGGGGCATATCACCGACCGAATCACCAAGGCGGTTGAGCAATTGGGCGTCGAGAAAACGGTAAAGGTTGAAAGACAGGCAAGCCCTGCCAAGAGGGCGGCAAGCACGGAGAAAAAAAGCGCGGGGGAAGCGAAGGATTTTATCGAGCGTACCGTGCCCAATATCGAGGTGCGGATTGGCGCGATTTTGGCGCTGGAGCGGATGTCGCAAGATTCCATGCGTTACGACAAAGGCCGCGACCATGTGCGGATTATGGAAATCCTGTGCGCCTATATCCGCCACAACGCCCCGGCGGAGGGGGGCGGGGCGTTTTATGAAGGCGATAAGACACGCAATGAAATTTCGACTTGGGCTGGCGCCTTGAAGCCGCCGCGCGCGGATATTGCCATGGCGCTCACCGTTCTAGTGCGGCGCGATGACGCCCAGCGCGCGAAGGAGGGCCAATGGCCGCATCCTTCCGGCAAACAAGGCTATCGCCTCGATTTACGCGGTACCTGTTTGCAACGCGCTGATCTTACCTATGGCCATTTTGAAAAAGCGCTTTTTGAGGGCGCACGCATGGAAGGCGCGAACCTTGGCTGGGCGCATCTGGAAGGCGCTATCCTTCGCGAGGCGCATCTTGAAGGCGCGAAGCTTCGCGGGGCGCATCTTGAACGCGCGAAGCTTCGCGGGGCGCATCTTAAAGGCGCTATCCTTTGGCAGGCGCAGCTGGAAGGCGCGGATCTTCGCTGGGCGCATCTTAAAAGCGCTATCCTTTGGCGGGCGCAGCTGGAAGGCACGGACCTGCGTGGGGCGCATCTTGAAGACGCGAACCTTTGGGGGGCGCATCTGAAAGGCGCGTACCTTATGGGGGCGCATCTTGAAGGCGCGCACCTTCGCGGGGCGCGCTTGCAGAACACCGATTTATCCTCGTGCAAGAACCTCACGCAGGCGCAAATTGATGCAGCCTTTGGCGATGGATCGGTAATCCTGCCCGAAGGGATAAAGCGGCCCAAGCATTGGCCGCAGGGGAAACTGGACGATGCTACCTTCAAAACCGAATATGAAAGCTGGCTTCAAAAGCGCCCACAGAACCAGCCGCGGATACGGCGCTACCGCCTGCCCACTAACCCTGCAGTTTAAGCCTGCGGGGTTCAGGCGGTTTTTGGCGTAAGCCGTGCTTGCCTTGCACCGCTTTTGCCTTGCACCGCTTTTGCCTTGCACCGCTTTTGCCTTACGCCGCTCTTGCCTTACGCCGCTCTTGCCTTGCTGGGGCTTTGTATCGTCACCCCATCGCCCATGCGGGGGTTGAGCGCGGCCATGCCCGCCATAATCCGCGCGGGCGGGAACAGCAAGGTTACTTCGGTCCCCTCCCGCACGCGGGATTTAAGCACCATCGCCCCGCCATGCAATTCGATCAGGCTTTTGACAATCGGCAGCCCCAAACCAGAGCCCTGATCCGCGTTCTTGATCGCGCTCGAACCGCGCCCGAAGGTTGAAAGCACGGTCTCGATCTCGTTTTCCGGAATGCCGGGCCCGTTATCGCGCACGGCGATATATTGCCCGCCGCTGGCCGTCCACCCCACCTTCACCTGAATTTCCGTGTTGGGATTGGTGAATTTGATCGCATTCGAGAGCAGGTTGAGCACCATCTGCCGCACAGCCCGCTCATCGGCCCATAACCGCGGCATGTTGGTGGTCAAGGTTTTGCGCAGCTTGAGCCCGCGATTGGCGGCGCGAATTTCCAGCATGCGGCAGCACGCCTCGACAATCGAGACAACATCCACCGCCTCCTCCACCAGCTCCTGCTTGCCCGCCTCGATGCGGGAGAGATCCAGCACCTCGTTGATCAGGCCCAGCAAATGCTCGCCGGAGCTGTGAATATCCTTGATGTAATTTTGGTATTGCGCATTGCCCAGCGGGCCGAACAATTCGTTCTTGATCACCTCGGAAAAGCCTAAAATCGCGTTCAGCGGCGTGCGCAATTCGTGGCTCATGGTCGCCAGAAACCGCGATTTAGCCGCATTGGCCAGTTCGGCATGGCGCGTGGCCTCCTGCAGGCGCGCATTGGTTTGCTCCACCTCCGCCAGCAGGTCATCTTTCTCAATACGCGCCGTGAGGTTGTCGATCGCATTGCGATAGAGCCGGTTCGCCAGCCCAACAAACAACACCACCGCCGTAATGCCAAGCCCCGTGAACATCAACTGTTCCGTGCCATGCAGCACCACCATGATCTGCCCGATCATCAGCAACAGCGCGATCGCGGTGCCATAGACCGCAAAGGGGAGCGTGTACGAAATAACCGTGCTCGCCGCCCCCAGAACAAGGGTCGCAAACAGCAAAAACAACTGGAAAGCCTGCGCCTGCGGCATGCGCGTTATCAACGGGAGCAAAGACCACAAAAAGATCATCCCGATCTCGCTGGAGGCAAGGTTTTTTACCCAACGGTTGAGATCGCCCGTGCTCAGGCTGTCATATTGGTTGCCAAGGTTCACAAACCGGCGGCACAGCCAATATTGAATGCAATGCCATGCAAACAGAATAAACACCCAGATCGCCACCCGCAAAACAGGAGCCCAAAGCGTGGCCACCGCGCCCACAACCAGCGCAAACATAAAAAGCGGCAGCACCGCGCTTAAATGGTTCAAGGCAAAATTGCGCGCAAGCTGGTATTCAAAGGCGCGCTGCAGGCCCGAATTGGAGGTTATTTTCTCGCGTACATCCTGCACCGCGCGCGTGGTTCCACGGCGGTTTTGTTGAAGCTGATCCTCAAGGAGCTGCTGCTTTTCTTGCGCCGCAGGGGGGGATATACGCGAATTCATGAAGGCTCTTCGGGGATAAAATCTCTGGACACTAGAATTTTACGGATCATGGCGAAAAAGCCTTAACTATCCCTCAATGTGATTGCCTCGATAATTGGAAAATCACAGGACAATAACACCGCAAAGCCGCTGATCTGCGGGCGGCAGGCCACGCATGTTCCGGCATGAAGGGGATACCCGTT
>CAZGKS010000114.1:0-6831 GCA_964526275.1 uncultured Methylobacterium sp.
CTACTGATCGTCGCCTTGGTGAGCCATTACCTCACCAACTAGCTAATCAGACGCGGGCCAATCCTTCAGCGATAAATCTTTCTCCTCTCGGACGTATCCGGTATTAGCGTTAGTTTCCCAACGTTATTCCGAACTGAAGGGGATGTTCCCACGTGTTACTCACCCGTCTGCCACTAATGTATTGCTACATTCGTTCGACTTGCATGTGTTAAGCCTGCCGCCAGCGTTCGTTCTGAGCCAGGATCAAACTCTCAAGTTGTATTGAGATTTTGAACCGGCTGATCACAACGTTCTTTTGACGGAGTGCACTTTCTGATACGTTGCCGTATCAGGCGTGTGTACACTCACCGAAACGTTAGACCGCCGAAGTCTCGTTTGCACCTCTGTTACCAGAGAGTGCCGCAAGAGCTTCGCTGCCCACGTTTCTCTTTCTCGATTTCAACAATGCCAAACAGCGATACTATTCCTATTCGGTCTTGCGACCGATCCTGCATTCTCACGAATTCAGGGAACAGTATTTCGTCCGTCGCGAACCGCGCCGCCGATGGGTGGTGTATAGTCGAACGCTGCCTTTGTTGTCAACGCCCATTTTCATTTTTTTTGCGCTGCAATATTCTTTTTCTTGCAAGACATTGAATTGACAAGGAATTTGCGGATGATTTTTTTAACCCTCTTGACCTTGGGGCCAGAAAGCGGCACCACCAACGCCCAAGCGGGCGACAATTTTTGGCCGCCTCGCAACAAACACCTCTATATAGCGTGGATGCTCACTTAAAAAATGAGCACACAAAAGCCATATAGAACAAATAACTAGACCAAAATCGTACCCGGCGGCTACGCCTGGCGCATAAAAAAACCCCGCTTGGCGATCTTTTGCCGCGTTCGCACAGACACGTTGCGCACATACGACATAAAGGAGAAAACTGCGGATGCTTCAGCTTGGCTACCGTCAGGTTCCGGTCGATCCGGGGTTCGAGCCGCCCATTTCAACAGAAGGGGCTTCGCTCAAAACGCCCGTGCGCACGCGTCTCAATTTGCGCTGGCTTGCCGGTTTGCTCTTGATCGGCACCGCAGGGTCCGCTTTGCTGGTATTTTCGGTTGGCGGGGCGCTTGGCCCGTATAATGACCTGATCTCCCGCCCCAAAAACGCCCGCAAGGATATTCGCGACGACCGGATCGGGGAATCGGGCGCCTTTATTGCCGCCCGCCGGACCGATAAACTCACACGCCGGGTTAATCTGGTCGCGGCGCGCCAGGATTATCGTGCCCCGGTACAGGTACGCGTAGGGGACGCCGAAATCACCCGGCAGGCGAATTTCACGCGCCTTTCCACGCTTCTTTCCGCAGAATCACTCGGCTTTGCCGATTCCGTTCCAGCGTTCAACCTTACCAAGCTCGTGGCATCGGCAAGTGCCGACCGGGCCGCGCTGGAAAACGAGGGCACCGCCCCCTCGGATAGCGAGGTCGGGCTGACTATGCGCGACATTGCGACCGCCCAGCAAGTGCCCGACAGCCGGATCACCATCAATGTCAGCGATTCCTATGCACAGGTCTGGGATTGGTTATCGGAACGTCGCAGCGAACCGCAAGGCTCCGATGCGCTCTCGCGCCTGGCCCGCATCGCCCGCACGCCGGTCGGCACCCCCATGACCACCCCTTCGGGCACAAACGGCCTTGGCGATCCCTTCTCCAAATTGGTCGTGCGGATGGTGCAGGAAAATGTCTCCGTGCTCCCGCGCGCGGAAGCCTTGTTCAACCCCCTTCCGCTCGATGACAAGCTGGTTTCTACCCGCACTGAGGCACAAGCCAGCCAGATCCTGCGGCAATACGGCGCTTCGCCTGCGCAAATTCGCGATATTCTCAGCGCGCTCACCCAAAACAGCCGCGCAAATGCGTTTGAAGGGCCGCGCATTGTTAAAATCGCCCTCCAGCCCTCCGAGGCCGGCGGGACCAAAGAAATCATGCGGGTGGAAGTTTTCGCCGATGAACAACGCGTTGCCGCCGCCGGGCGGCGCGACAACGGCGCTTTTGTCAGCATTACCGCTGATGAGGCCGCTGCCAAAACCAGTCCCGCGCGCAATGCCCAACCAAACACCAATGCCGACGAGGAGGAAGAGGAAGATACAACCCGCCTCACCCTCTTTGCCTCGATCTACGAGACCGCGCGGCGCCATGATATTCCCCCCGCTTTGATTGATGAAGCGATCCGCACCATCTTTTTCGACGTCGATCTCCAACGCCGCGTCGGCCCAAGTGATTCAATTGAGTTTCTGATCCAGAACGGCGAGACAGAGGCCGCCAAGCCCGAATTATTGCTGGTGGCTCTGCAATCGGGCGGGGTCAAACGCCGCTATTACCGGTTCAAGATGCCCGATGAAGACGTGATCGATTATTTTGACGATCAAGGCCGCTCCGCCAAGCAGTTCCTGCTGCGCAAACCCGTCGATGGCGGGGAGTTGCGCTCGACCTTTGGCATGCGCCGCCACCCGATTTTGCGCTATTATCGCCTGCATTCGGGCGTGGATTGGGCCGCCCCCGTCGGCACCCCCATCCGGGCGGCAGGCAACGGCACCATCCGCATGGCCGCTTGGGATTCCGGCTATGGCCGCCGCATCGAAATCGAGCATACCAATGGCTATGTGACCACCTATAACCACTTGTCTGCCTTTGCCGCCGGTATCAGCGAGGGCGCGCGCGTGCGCCAGGGCCAGGTTATCGGCCGCATGGGCAGCAGCGGTCTTTCCACCGGCTCGCATCTGCATTACGAAGTGATGATCAACGAAAAACACGTCGATCCGCTGGCGATCAAACTCCCGCGCGGGCGTGAACTTTCTGGCCGCGCCCTCGCCCTGTTCAAGCGCGAAACCCAGCAAGCGGAAGCAGTCCTCAAACTGGCTCCGGGCGCAGGTGCCCTTGCCGCCAATTGACCTGCTCTCCAACAAAGACCGCACCATCGCCTTTGATTTTTGTGCCGCTTTAGCGTAAGGAACCGGCGAAAATATAAAGGAACAGCCCAAGGAACAACCCATGGCCGGACATTCACAATTCAAAAACATCATGCATCGCAAAGGCAAGCAGGATGCCGTGCGTTCGCGCATTTTCGGCAAGCTTGCACGCGAGATCACGGTTGCGGCCAAATTGGGCCTGCCCGATCCTGCCATGAACCCGCGCCTGCGCATGGCGATCATCGCCGCGCGCGCAGAAAACATGCCCAAGGACAACATCGAGCGCGCGATCAAGAAAGCCGCAGGCGGGGATGCAGAAATTTATGAGGAAGTGCGCTATGAAGGCCGCGGCCCCAGCGGCGTTGCCGTGATTGTCGAAGCCTTGACCGATAACCGCAACCGCACCTCTTCGGCTGTCCGCTCCGCTTTCACCAAGGCGGGGGGCGAGCTTGGCGCTTCCGGCTCTGCCACCTTCCTGTTCGATCGTATCGGCGAGATCACCTATCCTGCCAGTGCAGGCCATGCCGATAAAATCATGGAAGCGGCCATCGAGGCGGGCGCTGACGATGTGGTATCGGAGGGCGAAACCCACACCATTTTATGTACTTTCGGGGATTTGTCAGAGGTTTCCAAGGCCTTGGAAGCCGCTTTGGGCGCCCCCCAAAGCGCCAAAATCATCTGGAAACCGCAAAACACCGTGCTGCTGGATGAAGATAAAGCCACCTCCATGCTCAAATTCATCGATGCTCTGGATAACGATGACGACGTGCAGAATGTCTTTGCCAATTTTGAAATCCCCGATGATGTGATGGCAAAATTGACGGCGTAAGCCAAAAGTCGTATCGGTAGGCATCAAGCTTCTATAGCGTTTTTGCTTTTGATGGAACCATCCAAAGCAAAAGACGCGTTCTTCCATAAGTATGCCATGTTTCCAGCAAAACATAGCATGCTCCAGCTGGATACTCCCCATTCTCACCCGAAGGGAACCGCCGATGCGTGTCGATGTGATCGTTCTGGGAGCCGGTATTGTCGGCACGGCAACCGCGCTCGATCTAGCCCTGCGCGGTCGCAAGGTTGCCCTGATCGATCGGGGGCAGCCGGGAGCGGAAACCTCCTACGGCAATGCGGGCCTGATCCAGCGCGAAGCGGTATTGCCCTATGCCTTCCCGCGCGATCCACTGCTGCTGGCAGCTTACGCGCTGCAAGCCAAGATCGAGGCGCATTATCACGCAACCGACGCGCTCAAGGTCGCGCCCTTCCTGTGGCGCTATTTCCGCGCCTCGGGCCCGGACGGCCAATTGAAAACCGCACGCGCCAATACGCCCCTGTTCACCCGCTGCCTTGAAGCCCATGATGCTTTGGCCAAGGCGGCGGGCCTTACCGCCCAGTTGCGGCATGGCGGCTGGATCAAACTGTTCCGCTCCCAAAAAACGCTGGATATAGAAGTCGCCAAAATGCAAGAAGCGCGCGATTTGCTTGGCCTGCAAGGCGAAGTGCTCGATGCGCGCGCCTTGGCTGCGCGCGAACCCGCTTTGAGCCCGGTCGCGGTCGGCGGCATCCATTGGCATGAGCCCTATTCCCTGGCCGATCCGCAAGCCCTGACCTTGGGCTATGCCCGCCACCTCGAAGCCCTGGGCGGGATAATTCTCAATGCCAACGCCCTTACCCTCGCGCAAGAAAACCCGGACGCACTCCAAAATCTCAGCACGCAAGAGAAAGCCCAAGAGAACGCCCAAGAGAACGCCAATGCGCAACCCAGCGTCAGCGGACATCCCAATCCGGGCACCCGCGCGCCTTCCTGTTGGTCGATCGCCCATCCCGATGGCGGGCGGCTTTATGCGCGCGATTGCGTGGTTGCCCTTGGCCCCTGGGCGCCGGATCTCCTCAATCCCATGGGCTATAAGGTACCGATGGGCTATAAACGCGGCTATCATGTCCATTTTCATCGCCATGGCGAGACCAACCTCACCCTGCCGGTGCTTGACGCCGACACCGGCTTCCTGCTCGCGCCCATGGCGCGCGGCATCCGCATGACAACCGGCGCTGAATTTGCCGGGCGGGACGCCCCCGCAACGCCCATTCAGGTCGATCGCGCCGAACCGCATGCCCGCGCGCTCATGCCTTTGGGCGCGCGCGTGGAAGCCATGCCGTGGCTGGGCGCGCGCCCCTGCATGCCGGATATGCTCTGCGTTCTGGGCGCGGCTGAGCGCCATAACGGCCTGTGGTTCAATTTCGGCCATGCCCATCACGGCCTTACCCTCGCCGCCATTTGCGGCCGCCTGATCGGCGATCTGATAACCGGCGCGGAAACCTTCACGGACCCCGCCCCCTACCGGCTCGAACGCTTCAACTGAGCCTGGCGCTCAAAAACCCATCCTCGCCGCGCGGGCCCATGAAAAGCCCATGAAAAGCCCATGAAAAAAGGACCATGAAAAACGCGCGGCATGCATCATAATCCATCGCGGCTTCATCCATAACGGCTTTGCCAATCCGGCAAGGTGGCACCCGGCAAGGCTTTGGCATGATAAACCCCCAGCGCCACCGCCCGTGCCACGCAATCCGCCGCCAGCATGCCTAGCTCGGTCAGCGCGTAAATCGGATCCTGTAGCGGCTTTTCCCCCGTTGCTGCCGCAAAAAGCGTATCGCCATCCATCGGCGCATGGGCGGGGCGCAGCGCACGGGCAAGGCCGGAATGCGCCATGATCGCCAATCTATTGGCCTGCGCCTTGGTCAACGTGGCATCGGTCACCACTGCCCCGATCGTGGTTGCGGGTTCTGCGGCATGGCCTTTGATTCGCAAGCGCGCATAATCTTCCGGCAAACAGCCAGAGAGCACACGCCCGCCAAATTCGCCCGCCCGTTCATAGGGCGCGGCAAAAAACGCCCCCTTGGGCCCCGCAATCGCGGACCCGATCGCATTCACCACCACAAAGGCCTGCACCCGCAAGCCTTGCGCGGTTTGCGCATCGGCAACCCCAAACCCGCCTTTAAGATCAGCCGTGGTTGCGCCAAGCCCGGCGCCATGCGAGCCCAACGCGATCGTTTGTCCCGCCGCCTGAACCGCCTCGAACCCCAGACGCCAATAGGGGGAAGGCGCCACCGCCCCCGGCTGCAACCAAGCCTTCTTGCCGCCCTGCAACAAATCGAAAACGATCGCCTGCGGCACGATCGGCACACGCACGGGCCCAATCGTCAACCCGCGCCCCATGCCAAGCAAGGCCTGCTGCGCCCCGCCCGCCGCATCGAGCCCGAACGCCGACCCGCCCGACAGCATCAGCGCATCCACGCGCTCGATACTCGCCTCCGGCGCGAGCATCCCCAAATCCCGCCCGCCCGGTGCCCCGCCCAGCACACAAACGGAAGCCACGACCGGAAACGCAAAAACCAGAGCGCTTGCGCCGCTCTGGCTTACCGGGCATTCCGCATGCCCTACACTTAAACCGGGAAAGGCAACCTTGGCCGTTGCCACCACGCACCGCCCTTACGCAGGGATACGCTCATCCATATCGGTTGGCTCACGCAGCACATAGCCCCGTCCCCACACCGTTTCGATATAATTGCGCCCTTCCGAGGCATTGGCGAGTTTTTTGCGCAATTTGCAGATAAAGACGTCAATAATCTTGAGTTCCGGCTCGTCCATACCGCCATAAAGATGGTTGAGGAACATTTCCTTGGTGAGCGTTGTCCCCCGCCGCAGCGAGAGCAATTCGAGCATCTGGTATTCCTTGCCGGTCAGATGCACGCGGTGACCGCCCACTTCCACCGTTTTCTGGTCAAGGTTGACCACCAGATCGCCGGTCTGGATAACCGATTGCGCATGGCCCTTGGAGCGGCGGACAATGGCATGGATACGCGCCACCAGCTCATCCTTGTGGAACGGCTTGGT
>CAZGKS010000115.1:0-6749 GCA_964526275.1 uncultured Methylobacterium sp.
GTGTTGAATCCTGCTTTTAAGGCGCTATTTTTGCATGCTTTTTGCGCTAAACGCATGTTCGCTTTATCGCAGCATGGTTAGAGCGGGATGTGTTTTAACAAAAACATATCCTGCTCTTGTCTCGATATGGAAGAACACGTCTTTTGGTTTCGATGACACCATCCAAAACAAAAACGCTATATGGTAGCGTTTGATACGCTCTAAAAATTTAATGCGCGCGGTGTTCGCGTTCAGCCTCGTGGCTCAAATGAGCAAGAATCGCGGCGCGGGTATCTTGATCGGCGCGGGCGGCGCAAGCTGGATCTTCCCGCGAGAGTGCCTCCAGGCAAAACGCCACGGGGTCTGACGTTGTGAGAATATGCCGCGCGGGGGATGCATACGGGGCGGTTGAGAAATTACGCTCGCGAAGAACGCGCATCGCCCCATAGCCGATCGCGGTGTAGGCAAGGTTGTAATCCATCTGATCCTCCTGCGTTTAAGATCCTGCTGCGTTTAAGATCCTGCGTTTAGGCTCCATCTTCTGTTAGGGCCGCGTACGACCTTTGTAGAAGGTCTATCACGTTCTTTACGGGCGTAGCAACGCAAATCTGTGCCGCGACGCAGCAATTCCAACGGTTTGAGGCTTATCTGCGGGCAGGGCGGCATAAGGGCGGCGCCTTTGCGGATAAGGACGGGGATCGCGCCTTGCTTTGGGCGGGCGGAAGGCTTAGAATCACGGCGCTGCTTGCTCTTGGCGGTGTTTCCTGCTTTGAGCAGGGTGATGCTCGCGCAAGGGTTGTTTCGCTTCGTTTACCTGTCTGGTTGGCCAGTTTTCTGGGCCGCATTTTACAATAAAGGCCGCTTATGTCTGTTTCAGCTTCCATCCGTAAGTTTATCGTCCCTATCCATCCGGAAGGGTATGTCTTCATTGCCGTTGGGGTGGTTGGGGCGCTGATCTTGCATGCGCTTTTGCCGGGGATTGGCTGGCTGTTCTGGCTCATTCCGGCGTTTATCGCGTATTTCTTCCGCGATCCGCCGCGGGTTTCGCCGTTGCGTGAGGGGCTGGTGCTTTCCCCTGCCGATGGCAAGGTCAGCCAGATCGGCTATTTCACGCCCCCGCCGGAATTGGGGTTGGGCAGCGTGCCGCTGTTGCGGATCTCGATTTTCCTCTCGGTGTTTGATGTCCATATCAACCGGACGCCGGTTGCGGGGCAGGTGCGCAAGATTATCTATACGCCGGGTTTATTTCTCAATGCCGATCTCGACAAGGCCAGCGCCGATAACGAGCGTAACGCGCTGGTGGTGGAAAGCGCGCATGGGCCGGTGGGGTGCATCCAGATTGCCGGGTTGATCGCGCGGCGCATTTTGTGTTTTGCGCGGGAGGGCGAGCATCTTGCGCCGGGGCAGCGGTTTGGGCTTATCCGGTTTGGATCGCGGACCGATATTTACCTCCCCGCGACTATCCAGCCGTTGGTGGCAGAGGGGCAGCGCGCGATTGCGGGTGAAACCGTTCTGGCCGATATGGCCGCGCAGGAAAGCGCGCGGCATTTCCGGGTAGGATAGATCAAGAGGCGTTGCGACAGAAGCGTATCTTGATCTTATCTTTTTGTTTTCGCATGCTTTTAGCGATGAACCGGCCTCTACTTTATCGCAGTATGCTCTAAAGGATACCAAGCGCCATGGAACCGATCTTTCCGCCTTTTCAGCCTGATCCCGAACCGCAAAAGCGCGGGTTGCGGGCGGTGCCGTTGCGCTTGCTGGTGCCTAATCTTGTTACCTTGATGGCGCTGGCGGCGGGGCTTACCTCGATCCGCTTTGCGGTGGAGGGGCGGCTGGAGCATGCGGCTTTGGCCATTGTTGCGGCGGCTATTCTCGATGGTGTGGATGGCCGTATCGCGCGCTATCTCAAGGGCACGTCGCGGTTTGGGGCAGAGCTTGATTCGCTCGCCGATTTCATCAGCTTTGGCTGTGCCCCGGCGTTGGTGTTGTATTTCTGGCAACTTGCCAACCTCAAGACCTTCGGCTGGGTAGTGTGTCTGTTGCTGGCGTTTGCCATGGCGCTGCGGCTGGCGCGGTTCAACGTGATGATCGATTCGCCGGCGCGGCCGGGCTGGATGATGGCGTTTTCGGTCGGGGTGCCTGCGCCGGCCGGGGCGATGATGGCGATGCTGCCGCTGCATTTGTCCCTTTCCGGCGTGCCGCATTTTGCCGGCGAATCGCTGTTGGTGCTGGGCTGGACCTTGCTCACGGCGGTTCTCACCATTTCGCGGGTGCCGACCTTTTCCGGCAAGGGGGCGAAATCGCCGGTGCGGCGTGATCTGGTGTTGCCGATTCTCGCCGGGGTGGCGGTTGTGCTGATTTTTCTGGCGAATCATCCGTTTGAGACCATCAGCCTGCTCACCTTTCTCTATGTGGGGCTGATTCCGGTGGCGTGGCGTGCGCATCGGCGTATGGCGGCGCAAGCTGTGCCTGCGCGCGGCGTAAGCGCATAAGCTCAGCGAACAAACGCGGTATTCTGCGCCAATTCCTTGGTTATCAAGGTTAAATTTCCTTTAATTCCTGCCCCGGAATGGCACAGGCCTTGGTGTGCAATGCGGCAAAAGCGTGGCATTTTTACAACGAGATTTTAAAAACCGGGGTGCTTATGCCTCAAATCGGGTTTGCGGGGTTGAAGCCCGGCGCGTCCTGAGTATGGTGCAAAGCGCGGCGGGGGTTTCCGGTCGCAAGGGGGTGGCAGCAATGGCACCTTCATCAAGGGAAACAAATCCGGTGCAAACCTTTTTGAAACTCCCGCTTTGGTCTCGATACTCTTTTGGAGGTACTATCATGAAGTTGGCTAAGAGCCTTTTCCTTTCTTCGGCAGCCGGTCTGGTTGCCGTTTCCGGCGCTTCGGCGGCTGATCTCGGTGTTAAGAAGCCGACGGCTGTTGAATTCGTCCGCACCTGCCCCGCTTACGGCGCTGGCTTCTTTGTCGTTCCCGGCACCACCAGCTGCCTGAAAATCGTCGGCCGCGTTCGCGCCGATTTCATTTCGGGTAACTCTGGCACGCAGCCGAACGTTCGTTGGGCTCGCTCCGACAACTCGCTCACCATGCGCGCTCGTGGCTATGTTGGCTTCGATCACCGCACCGCGACCGATTACGGTCTGCTCCGTACCTATGTCCGTGCGTTCTTCGCTTCGGATAACGGTGCTGGTTCGACTGCTAGCTTGACAACTGGCGCAGTTAGTAACCAAGCTTACCTTGAATATGCCTACATTCAATGGGGTGGCTTGACCGTTGGTCGCGCCTCATCGATCTTCGATAACCCGTGGTTTGGTGCCTATGCCTATACCGGCATCGTTGGCCAGTCCGATATGGGCGGCTACGTCAACACCATCAACTACACCTTCACGGCCGGCGGCTTCAGCGCTGCGCTCGGTCTTGAAGCCAACCCGGAACGTCGCGCTCCGGTTTATAACACCACAGGCTTGGCCCTTACGCAAGGTGGCCAGACCCTCCCGGATGTGGTTGGCAAGCTCGGCTACGATGCCGCTTGGGGCTCTATCCATCTCGCCGGTGCCATTCACAATGTTCGTGATGCTACGGCTGCTGGGTTTGCAGATTCCAAAATCGGTTATGCAGCTGGCCTCGGCGTGAGCGTCAACCTCCCGATGTTGAACCCCGGTTCGCTTATCTGGATCAACGGTACGGTTGCTAACGGCGCCAGCGGTTATGTGACCGGTGGTAACGTTGTCAATATGTGGTACACTGGCACTTATGCTCCCGCCGTCATTGGCGATGCGATTGTGGATGGCGGTTCTCTTCATCTCACCTCGTCTTGGGGTGTGACCGGTGGTGCCAAGTTCCAGGTCACCCCGACCGTGTTCTTCGCGCTTAACGCCGGTTATGGTAAGTTTGACCCCTATGGTGCAACCAATACGGTTACGGCCACGGCGGGTAACTTGCAGGTTGGCTGGACCCCGGTTGCGGGCATGCTGGTTGGCGCGGAAGTTGGCTATCGCGGTGCCAAGGCGCAGGCAGCTGCTGTTTCTGCCGTCGCTACTGGTGCAGGCGTTGCCTACACGAAGTCTGAGAGCGGCTATTACGGCCGTCTGCGCTTCCAGCGCGATTTCTAAGTCTGCGCGGGTTTACCCGCTTGGATCGGAATTGGGGGGCGCAAGCCCCCCTTTTTCGTTTTAAAGGGCACTTTTGTGCTTTTTTGCTTGTACTTTTCTGCGGTTATCCCTTTTTCTGTTTTCCAGTTTCGGTTTGCCGTTGCGACCTTCTTGGCCATCCTTGCGGTTATACGTCGTAATCAGTCTGACGTGTCGTTCACCCCTTGACCTTTTGCCCCTGCTGTCGCACCATACCTGCGCATAAGATGCGGGAGGCTATTCATGGAAAATCGGTTCGGGGATAAGCGGGTGCTCGGTCTGATCCCGCTTTTTGGTTTGCTCTTGCTGGCGCTCATGCTCCACCAGCCGCGCGTTGAAACCGACCTTTCTGCCCGCTCTTCCGCTCTGGCAACGGCTTTGGAGGCACCTTGGGCCAAAATCGGGATCGCTGGGCGCGATGCTACGGTTACCGGCAAAGCCGAAACGCCGGAAGCCCAAGCCGCTCTTGCCGCACGGCTCGACCAAACCTTCGGCATCCGCCAGATCCATGACCAATCCGGCCTGATCGATGAAGCCAAACCCTATACGTTCAGCGTCACGCGGGAGGGGAATCGGTTGGTTGTCTCCGGCCATGCCCCGACCAGCAAGGCTAAAGCGGCGATGCTCGTTTCCGCCAAGGCGACCTTCCCGGCGGGGGACGTGATCGATCAAGTGAAAATCGCGCGCGGCGCGCCTGCCGCTTCGTTTGCTCCCACCACGAGCTTGCTGCTGGGCGCGCTGCAAAAACTCGATCCCGGCACTTTTTCGCTCTCCGATACCGTTGTTAAAATCTCCGGCAAGGGCCGCGATCTGGTTACCGAAGAGGAAATCCGCACAGATCTCAAGGCGATGGCTGCGCCGTTCACGCTCGTTGAAGCCAAAATTGATTCGCGCGTGATAAAACCCTATCGTTTTGAGGCGGTGCGGGCGTCCGGCGCGCTCACCCTGTTGGGCTATCTCCCCAATGACGCGATGCGCGCTGACCTTGTCGCCCATGCACGCCGGTATTTTGGCACCGCCCATATCGAGGCAAAAACCCTGGAAGGGTTGGGCGAGCCCAAAAATCTTGCGCCCGCGCTCAAAGCCGGGCTGCAAGCGCTTGCCCGCCTTGGTCCCGGTGCCTCGCTCCGCTTGTCAGATACCGTCTTGGTGCTCAAGGGTGAAGCGCTTTACGCGCAGGCGCATAAGGAGATTACTGATTACTTCACCAAAGCGCTGCCGCAGGGTTTTTCGCCCCAGCTGGAGCTTTCGCTTGCTCCGCCTCCGCCCGATCTTCACGAGAGCACGGCGTGCCAGAGCCGGTATCGCGAGGAATTGGCGCGCGGCACGATTTTGTTCCAGACCGGCTCGGCGGATTTATCCGATGAATCGCGCGGCTTGCTCGATCAGCTTACGGTTGTGGCGCTGCAATGCCGTGGCTTTATGCTCGAAATTGGTGGCCACACGGATGCCGATGGCGCGCCGGAAGCCAATGCGGCGCTTTCTCGGTTGCGCGCGGAGGCTGTGGCTGGGTATCTGGTGCGGGCAGGGGTGTTGCCGGCGCGCCTTTCTCCGGTGGGATACGGGGCGCAGGTGCCGGTGGCTCCCAATGATACCGCTGAAAATAAAGCAAAAAACCGCCGTATCGATTTTATCGTGAAGTGAGGCTGTCATGATTTATCTGCTGAGTGAATTCTGGCTGTTCCTGCTTCTGGCCTTTCTGCTCGGGGGCATGATGGCGTGGATGGAGGGGGGCGCCCGCTGTTGCCGATGCTGGCTGTGGTGGGGTGCGCTGGCAATCGGCGTGGTCGTGGCCGGGCTGATGTGGTTGCCAGGGCGGCTTGGTTTCTGGTTCGAGGTCGGTGTGCTGATGCTGGGCAGCTATATGCTCGGTCATTGGATCACGCATTTTGTGCGCTCTCGAAACGGGGAGGAGGGCAAGACCCCGCTGCCCATGCCCGCGGAGAGGGCTGTCGAACCGGCTTTGGCTCCCTTGCCGGTTGGTACGGTTGCCGAAGAAGCGCCGATTGTTGGTCTGGCGGCACCCATTGATGGCAAAGCCGATGATTTGACCGAAATCACCGGGGTATCGACCGAAATCGCGCATAAACTCAATGCGATGGGGCTTTACCATTACAGCCAGATTGCGGCGCATACCCCCGCGCAGAACCGGTGGTTGTTCCGGCAATTGGGGTTGGCGGATCGTTTTCCGGATCATTGGTGGCGCTGGCGCGATGACGCGCAGGCGCTGGCCGTCGCTGCCAAAGAGGCGGGCGGGGTCGCTACGCCAGAGATTGGCGGCAAGGAGGCCAAAGAGGTTTCTGCCACAAAATCGGAGGGGGTGTCCTTGGAGGATGCGGCCCGCCCTGCTGCGCTGGCGGCGCCGCGTGGGGGCAAGGCCGATGATCTCAAGCGGATCAAGGGGATCGGCAAGCAGAATGAGGGCCGCCTGCATGGGCTGGGGATCTGGCATTTCGAGCAGATCGCGGCCTGGAGCCAACAGGAGGTTGATTGGGTTGGGGCGTATCTGGCTTTTCCGGGACGAATCGAGCGTGAACAATGGGTTGCGCAAGCCAAGACGCTGGCGGCAGGTGGGGAGACCGATTTTTCCAAGCGTGCGGATATGGGCGAGGTTGCACCCTCGCGCGATGATAGCG
>CAZGKS010000116.1:0-4515 GCA_964526275.1 uncultured Methylobacterium sp.
CGTTACCGCTTTGGGAAAAAAAGGCTCGGTTTCAGCATTGCTGGCTACCCTTGGCGCCCTGACACCGGAGGAACGCAAAACCTTCGGCGCAGAGGTCAATGCGCTCAAAGACCGGATCAGCGCGCAACTTGCCGCCCGCAAGGCCGTGCTAAAGGATTCCGCGCTGGAAGCCCGCCTTGCCAGCGAGCAGCTCGATGTCACCCTCCCCTTGCGCGAAAGCGGGCTGGAGGCAGGGCGCATCCACCCGATCAGCCAGGTGTTGGACGAGCTAACCGCCATTTTCGCCGATCTCGGCTTTGCGGTTGCCGAAGGGCCCGACATTGAAAGCGACGATTACAACTTCACCAAGCTCAATTTTCCGTTCGGCCACCCGGCACGGGAAATGCATGATACGTTTTTCTTCTCCCCCGATGAGAAGGGCGAGCGTAAATTGCTGCGCACCCACACCTCCCCGGTGCAGGTGCGCACCATGCTCAAGCAAAAACCTCCCATCCGGGTCATCTGCCCCGGCCGCACCTATCGCTGCGATTCCGACCAGACCCACACACCGATGTTCCATCAGGTTGAAGGTCTGGTGATCGACAAAACCGCCAATCTGGGCCAGCTCAAATGGGTGCTGGAAGAATTCTGCAAGGCGTTTTTTGAGGTTCCCAGCGTCAAGATGCGCTTCCGCCCCTCGTTCTTTCCATTCACCGAACCCTCGATGGAGGTGGATATCCAATGTTCGCGCAAGGGCGGCGAGATCCGCTTTGGCGAAGGCGAAGACTGGCTGGAAATTCTCGGCTGCGGCATGGTCCACGCCAATGTGCTGCGCAATTGCGGCCTCAACCCGGATGAAGTGCAAGGCTATGCCTGGGGCATGGGGATAGACCGCATCGCCATGCTCAAATATGGCATGCCCGATTTACGCCCGTTTTTCGAGGCCGATCTGCGCTGGCTCCGCCATTACGGCTTCCGCCCGCTCGACCTGCCAACGCTGGCGGGTGGCCTTACCAGCGCATAAAAACACCACAAACAGGGGGAAACCATGGCTAAAGGATACGTTATCGCCCGCATTTCGGTCTATGATCCGGAAGGCTACAAGGCTTATGCCGCCAAGGCCAGCGCGGCTATTGCGCAATATGGCGGCACCCCTTTGGCGCGGGGCGGCCGCTATGAGCTGGCGGAGGGCGAAGGGCGCGCGCGCAACGTGATCATCGAATTCCCGTCCTTTGAGCAAGCGCAAGCCTATTTCCACTCGCCCGACTATATGGAAGCGCGGCGCCTGCGTTGGCCGATCGCGCTTGGCGAGGTCGTGATTGTCGAGGGCGTGGAATGAGCCGCCCCCTGCGCCTGGTGGTGGTGGGCGCCGCTGGCCGCATGGGCCGGGCGCTCATCCGCGCGGTGAGCGAACATCAAGGATGCACGCTGCACGCCGCGTTGGAGCGCGAACACGCGCCAACCATCGGCCAGGATGCCGGTATATTGGCCGGGCTGCCCGCCAATGGTTGCGCGCTCACGCATGACGTGCACGCAGCCTTTGCGGGCGCAGACGGCGTGCTCGATTTCACCACCCCGCTCGCCAGCGTGCTGTTTGCGCGCGTGGCCGCAGAGCACGGGCTGGTGCATGTTATCGGCACAACCGGGTTCAATGCCGATGAAATGACCAGCCTGGAGGAAGCCGCGCACCGCGCGCGTATCGTCCAATCCGGCAATTTCTCGCTCGGCGTAAACCTGCTCGCCGCTTTGGTGAACAAAGCCGCGCAGGTGCTGGGGCCCGATTGGGACATAGAACTGCTGGAAATGCACCACAAAATGAAGGTCGATGCCCCCTCTGGCACCGCCTTGTTGCTCGGCGAAGCGGCTGCCTCCGGCCGCAATATCCGCTTGGAGGATGCCGCCGTGCATACGCGCGATGGCCATACCGGTGCGCGCAAACAAGGCAGCATCGGCTTCCAGAGCCTGCGCGGGGGCTCGGTTGTGGGCGACCACACGGTTCTCTTCGCAGGCGCGGGCGAGCGGATAGAACTGCGCCATATCGCAGAAGACCGCGCGCTGTTTGCGCAAGGCGCGCTTAAAGCCGCGCTTTGGGCACAAACCCAACCCCCCGGCCTTTATGACATGCAAGACGTGTTGGTGCTTTACCGCATTCTCCCCTCTTCCTCATAACCCTATTGGAGCCCATATGAGCCCTATCCAGCGCGATTATCTGATTTATGGCCTTGCGGTCAGTGCCGGGTTTATCACCTATATGGTGCTCGACCGCGTTCTGGGGCTGGAAATGTGGATCGCCATGATGGCCGGGTTTGGCATCATCCATGCCAGCATCGTGCTCGGGCGACGCTATTTGTAAAGCCATCCGACAAATTTCAAAAAAGGGCAAGCAATGGAAAATCTGCTGGTATTGTGCCGCCATGGCCAAAGCGAATGGAACCTCAAAAACCTGTTCACCGGCTGGAAAGACCCCGCCTTGACCGAGCAGGGGATCGCGGAAGCCAAAGCCGCCGGCCAACGGCTGAAAGCGCAAGGCATTGCCTTTGATGTGGCCTTCACCTCCGTGCTCTCGCGGGCGCAACATACCTGCCGCCTTATCCTGGACGAATTGGGGCAGAGCGGGCTGGAAACCCACGCCGATCAGGCCCTCAATGAACGCGATTACGGCGCGCTTTCTGGCCTCAACAAGGATGACGCCCGCGAAAAATGGGGCGAGGAGCAGGTGAAAATCTGGCGCCGCTCCTATGATGTCCCCCCCCCGGAGGGCGAGAGCCTGAAAGATACCGCCGCCCGCGTGCTGCCCTATTACATCCACACCCTTCTGCCGCAGGTTCTAAGCGGCAAAAGGGTGTTGGTCGCGGCCCATGGCAATTCCCTGCGCGCGCTGATCATGGCGATCGAAGGCTTGAGCCCGGAGGCGATTATCGCCCGCGAGCTCCATACCGGCGTGCCGATTGTCTATCGCCTCAACGCCGATTCAACAATCGCCAGCTGCAAAGAGCTTTCCGCCTGAAGCCGCAGCGGCAAATCCCACGCGGCAAGTACCCGGCGGCCAATACCCGGCGGGCAATACCCGGCGGGCATCATCCCGCTTGGTACGCCTCCAGCCTTTCCACCCGCGCGGCCAGTTCCTGCACCGCCGTCACAAGCGGCGCGATAAGCTGGTCATAGCGCAAGGATTGCGTGCTCTGCGGGTTTTGCGGATCCTCCTGCACGAACAGGCCGCAATCGACCCCCGCAGCATCGAGCGCGGCCTTGACCTCTTGCGCCAAAAACCCGGCATGCAGCCGCTTGCCGGGCCGCGCGGCAGCGCCATTCTCGCCCGCCCCCGCTCCCTCCTTCCAGCGGTAAAGCTTGGGCTGGAGCGCCTGCACAAAATCGAGCCCGAGCGGGCAGGCCGTAATATCGGTCTTGAGCCGCTTGTCGGAGGTGTTGATCGTGCCCGTAACGGCAAAAACGACATTCCATCGCGCCGTAGAAAGCCCGCAGGAGGTGGTATTGTCGGTTGCAGGGCGCGGTGGCACAAAATATTGCACCGTGCCATCATTGCCATACCGCACCAGATTACCGACAAACGCATCTGTGGTGGTGTTCCACCGCCCAATCGCGAGCGCCCTAGCCGCTGGATCAAACCCCAGACTGATCGAGCGCCCGACATCCCCCACTTTGTAATAATTGAGATAACTCACAGCGGTGGTCGCATTCACACGCTGCGTTGAATCCGCCAGCAACAATGTGCCCGCAACCCGCGCCGTGCCGGTCACATCGAGTTCGGTGGTAGGGGCCACCTGGTTGATACCTACCCGCCCCGTTGCCGGATCAACCGTCAACGCATCGCGCCAGGTGGCACCATCGGCGCTCACTTTGATCCGGAATTTATCATCCCCCATCGTGCCAATTTCTGCCCGCCCCGACCAATTGGTCTGGAACAGCACGGTGCCTGTGGCCGTTACCACTTTCTTGTTGAGCTTGACCTGCAGATTGCCGGTACCGGGGGTCACATCATCATGCGAGAGCAATACGGCATTCGCCTTGACCGATAACCGGTTGGTGGCATCCGCGCTGGCAGTCACCCCCAGCATCGGCGCCAGATTAACCGCCGCGCTAGCCCCCAAACTGGGCATGATCCATTGGCTGCCATTGAAGATATAGGTTTGGTCTTCATCACACACCCATGTCTCCCACCCTTCTTTAGGGATGAAATACGAGAAAAAACCATCCGCAAACACCGCCACTTGCCCCGTGCGCCCAGCCCAGGCACCTGTAGCAGCCGCCGGAATAAGATACGCCGCCCCCTCAACCGGGGTGTTGGGCGGGGCGGTAAGGTCTTTATCGAGCACACTCAGTTGTGCCAGCGCATCGAGCATGCGCAACGCTTCGTTGTGCGTGACATGTTTTTGCGCCTGCCCGGCTGCCAGATAAGGCAATTTAAGGTTGTTGGTAATGTCTGCCATGGTATCCCCCTTGCGATGTCCGCCAGAATAAGGGAGCGCACAAAAGCGGGGACAACCCCGTCAACCTGTTTTAAATCAAGGCGAATTG
>CAZGKS010000116.1:4525-6648 GCA_964526275.1 uncultured Methylobacterium sp.
TGCCCGGCTGCCAGATAAGGCAATTTAAGGTTGTTGGTAATGTCTGCCATGGTAATCCCCTTTGCGATGCAAGACAGCATAAGGGAGAGTGGAAAAGCGGGTAAAACCCCGCCAACCTGTTTTAAATCAAAGGTTATTGGCAAAATAAATCCTATAGGCCATAAGAACATGAAAACAGGAGGGCCCAGCATGGCCGAACAGATCATACTTGGCGTTGACGGCATGGGGTGCCAAAGCTGCATTGCGGCCGTTGAAAAAGCCGTGCATCAGGTTTCCCCCAATGTGGAGGTAACCGTAGACCTTAAAACAGGCACCGTGACCATCACCAACCCGGCCAGCCCGCCACAAACCTTTGCCGCCGCCATCACCGCCGCCGGTTATGACCTCCGGCCCTGACAGCCCAAACGGTATGCCCCATCGGCAAACCCCGAGCGCAGCAACCCTGCTGGCCGATGGCGCACCCTTGCGGGTTTGGTCGCTGATCGTCACGATCTTTGGCGATCATGTCACCCATCGCGGGCAATTGGCCGATCAAGCCGCCAGTGGACAAGATCTGGTCGCCCTGCTGGCACGCATGGGCGTAGAGGCAGGCATTGCGCGCACCAATATCGCCCGGCTGGTACAAAACGGCGTCTTGACGCGTCAGCGCGCCGGACGAAACGCGTTTTACACGCTCTCAAACGCCCAGCACGCGGCCTTTCGCAACGCCGCCACGCAAATTTACGCGCAAGCGCCTCCCCCACCTGCCGCCCTGTTAGGGCTCGCCCTGCTTGATGCCGCGCCAGACCGCAAAGCCGCACGCGTGGCGCTCGAAGCCCAAGGCTTCCGCTTTTCCTCCCCCTTTACCGGCCTGTGCCTGCACGCCCCCGCCGCCCCGCCCCCGCTTTGGCCGCAAGGCGTGGTCGCGTTGCGCGTGCCCCCAACCGCCGATTGGGCGCCTTTGGTGCAGGATTTATGGGGAATTGCCCGCCTTGATACGCATTATACCCAGTTTTGCCGGGATTTTGAGACCTTGCACACAGCGGCGCCCGGCACCGACCCGCTCGCCCTGCGCTTGGTTTTGGTGCATCGCTTTCGGCGGATGGTGCTACGCGACCCCAACCTGCCTGCCGCTCTGCTGCCGCCCGATTGGCACGGGCAAAAAGCGCGCGCACTCTTTACGCAAAATCTGGCCCAACTCTCCCGATAACATCGCCCGCTTTCGCCCTTATGCGGTGTTGCATTGCAGCATATAACAAAATTGCATGTAAAATAAAAATTTGTTATATGTAAAAAGTCGGCGCCATAGGCCTAATCGCAACAGGAGAACGCGGCATGTATTCCCAGGCATTGAACGAAAAAGATACCGCGCCGCAATCCGTTGAAAACCCTGAAAAAATGGCGGCTTTTGAAACCCGTTGTGCCGCCGACGAAAAAATCGAACCCAAGGATTTCATGCCCGAAGCGTATCGCCGCACGCTTGTCCGGCAGATTTCGCAGCACGCCCATTCAGAAATTATCGGCATGCAGCCAGAGGGCAACTGGGTCACAAGAGCCCCTTCCCTCAAGCGCAAACTGGTGCTGATCTCCAAAATCCAGGATGAAGCCGGGCACGGGCTCTATCTGTATTCCGCCGCCGAAACCCTAGGTGTCAGCCGCGAACAACTGGAGGAGCAATTGCTCTCGGGCAAGGCCAAATATTCCTCGATTTTCAACTACCCAACCCTCACTTGGGCCGATATTGCCGCGATCGGCTGGCTGGTGGATGGCGCAGCGATCATGAACCAGATCCCGCTTTGCCGGTGCTCCTATGGCCCCTATGCCCGCGCCATGATCCGTATCTGCAAGGAGGAGAGCTTCCACCAACGCCAGGGCTATGAGGCCATGCTGGTGCTATCGCGCGGCACTCCGGCGCAAAAGGCCATGGCGCAGGATGCGCTCAACCGCTGGTGGTGGCCCTGCCTGATGATGTTCGGCCCCTCGGATGCTGAATCCCAGCATTCCGATACCTCGATGCGCTGGCGTATCAAGCGCTTTTCCAACGATGACCTGCGCCAGAAATTCATCGATGCCACCGTGCCGCAAGCGCAGTATCTGGGGCTGGAACTCCCCGACCCCGCGCTCAAATTCGATGAAACCACCGG
>CAZGKS010000117.1:0-4027 GCA_964526275.1 uncultured Methylobacterium sp.
GGCCAGAACAGAGCGGCGACCCCCAGCAAGGTCCCCCCGGCCAGAATATGCTTCATCTTGCGAGAAATAGGCGTACGCGCACTTTTATGGGTCAAAACCACGCTGGCATGGGAGGCGGTTTGCACAATCCGCGCCGCGATCGTGAGGCCTTGTTCGGCGGGCAGGGTATCATGGAGCACAACAAGCGCATAATTGGGGGCGGTGCTGCCATAGCGCAGGGGCAGAAAATATCCCTCCCGGAAGGGGTAAGTGCGGGCCGTTTCCTCGGTGGCAAGCCCACCGGCAAGCAAGCTGAAAGCCCCGGCTTTGGCCCAGTGATCACTGGTATAACAAGCCGGAATATGTTGCTGCAGCCACAACACGGTTGGCGATCCCCGGTCGATTTCCTGGGAGCCGGAAGCACGCTCAAGGCGCAGGGTTTTCTCGTTGAGAGAAAATAACATGACTTGCCGGAAACCACAGGCCTTGCGTACCTCATTGACCAGCAACAGGCCCAGCGCATCCATGCCGGTACACTCGCGGATTTCAGATTCAATCCGCAATAATTGTCGCAACGCTGCAACCGCATCATCCTTAACCTTGACCGGGGCGAGGGTCGAGCGAATCGCCTCGGCCAGAGACGGGGCCACTTGATCTGGCGAGGGGGCGCTTGCATCCGGGGCAAGCGAGGCGGTTTGCGCAGGTTGGGCCGAAAAGACAGGATTGGGATTGGGATTGGGATTGGGGCCGATAGCGACCCTTAACGCGTTACTCATGGGAACTCGACCTTTGTTTACTCGACTTCTGGTGCTTGAACGTAGGCATTTGGGGCTCTGGAGCGTTTTTGCTTTCGATGGTCACATCAAAAGTAAACGACGCGTTTTTCCAAACGCTCCTTAAGCTCTAAACTTGACCCTCGCGCTCCTTTCAGCGCGCTCTGGACCGGTTGGGACAGGTACAAGGTTTGATCCGGCAGGAGAGTGCCGAACGGGCAAGACAATCGGATGGTTTTGAGGGCTTAACCCTAAAACTCCGCCGATAAACTCATTCCTGGAAGAACAGCGGGTACCTGTTCGGTGAAAATCGCCATGATTTTCACCGTCTGGCTGGCGGATTCTACCGTCGCCGCGATACGCTGGACTTTGGCAGTATGGAGGGTTTCTGTTTCATCAACCTTAACGTTGAAGGTCATTCCGGGGGTAATCTTACGCAACCACAAGGAGGGGACAATGATTTCTATTTCAAGGTTAACGCTCTCTGAAATCCGGATAAGCGGCTGGTTTGGCGGCGATATTTCATAATGGCGCGCTTTCAGCTCTGCAACCTTGCCGGGAAAAGGCGCCGTGAGACGGCATTCGCGCATCCGCACTTCAATCGAGCGCGTCTGCGCCTTGGCTTTGTCTAATCGAGTGCGGTTCTGGGCAACTTCAAACTTGCCAATCGCATTGCGTTTATCAAGCTCGACGCTGTTTTCCAGCACGATCGCGTTGTATTCCTCTTCTGCGCGGGCAGCTTGCAATTCCGCCGCATATTTATCGCAATCAAAGGCGATCAGGATATCGCCTGTCTCAAACGATTCGCCCTCGCGTTTAGTGATCTGCAAGATCCTGGCGCTCAGTTCCGTTGAGAGCCAGCTTTCATTGATCGCGCGCACAACCCCGCGCATGCTTTCCTTGGCTTCCGGTATTGCCCCCATCGTCATGGGTTTGCCGGCCTGATAAGTGACCGGAGAGGGCGAGACAGTTTGCGCAGCGCCGATGGTGGGCCATAAAGTGCATAGGGGCAAAAGCGCGATAGACAGAATGCGCATGGGGATCTCCTAACCGATCAAGGTTCAGCAAGTCCATTTAACGGGGCTCCAAATCCTTTTAACGGGACTCCGAGTCCGTTTAGCGGAACTCTATGAGGGCCGAAACGCAGGCCAGAACGCGGTGGAAAACAAAGCGCCATCAGCATGCCGTTGCAGCGATGCGTCTATAGTACGCGACACATGTCGATTATAAGTGAACTTGATACAATACGTAGTTTTTTGTATTTGTTGTTTATTTTTTATAGTTTTATAATACAAATTTTAATAAACAATAAACCATGATATACTTTTGTATCTTTTATTTTTAAGACGCGATTATTAAAACGCGCCCCCTTGCTTGCAACCCAGCCCCCCTATGCAAGGCCCCCCTGCCCGCACAGCAAGATCCCGGGCTGCGCCATGAGACCTTGCTTTACCTTGTTTCAGGGTGCTTTTTTCAAGGTGTGCTTGCCGCTTGAGCCGCTTTGGCTGCGGCGTGCAGATCCTGGTTATTGCGTGCGATCTGACGCAACGTAGAAGCCAAAGCTGCAACACTCATCTGGTCGATTGTATCAACAGGGAAAGCATCCAAGCCCAGCGACGCATAGATATTGGCATGCGCGCTTTGCAACGTGGCATGGGCCAGATCATACCGCACTTCCGAGACAACCGCGCTTAACTTTTCGCGTACGAGTACTTGCCCGGAAATCCGGTCGACTTCGGCGGAGGCAGCGATATTTTGCAAAATACGGCGATGGACATTGCGCAATTGCTCCGCCGTTTTCAGCTCACGTTGGGCATGCAGATAGCGCGTATGGCTGACATGAACCTGCGTGGTGATGGCCATGGTAACGGCCAGGGCTTTTTCATCTTGCGCCTTGGTATTGGCGTCCATGACCGCTTTCTTGGCAGGGTATTGGAACACTTTCATCAGGTTCCAGCTTGCCTTTGCTCCCCAACCGATCCAGTTGTTGTTATAAAGATACCGGCTTGGATCCTGATTTTCGCCTGCGAACAAATTGATCCCGGGCAGCATCTCCAGCAAGGCGGCATTGGCATCTTGCTCCAGAATGCGGCTACGATACCCGGTTTCCCGCATTTCCGGCCGGTTGATCAACGCGATCCGCACCAATTTATCCGGCGCCATCAGCGCTGAGATATGGGGCGCATCATTCCCCGCAGGGGTCAGACGATAAGGCGTACCCGGAGAAATGTTCATCAGCGCGGCAAGCTGCGCGCGGGCGGTATGAAGCTCGCCTTCGATTTTCTGGGCTTCACGGCGCATTTCCAGCACTTCACGCTCATAAGAGAGCGCGGCGACCGGGGAGGTTTGGCGCTCGGCCCCCAATTGGCGCGAATCCGCAATTGCGCGGTTCGCTTCTGCCTCCAGTTTGGAAAGGCGAGAGAGAAAGCGCTCCGAGGCCGCCGCGCGCCAATAAGCGGTACGAACATCCTCCACAATACGATTAAGCGCGCGCCGACGCATCTCCTGCTGGATAAGCACCTGATCCGCGGCCTGTTTGGCGCGGATATAGGACAGCCCGAAATCGAGCACATTCCAGCTCAAGGTGAGATCGGAGGTGATATTTTCCCGCTCCGAACTGGTGGAATAGGAGAAATTCTCGCTCCGGGTGATAATGTTATAGCTGCGTGACGCGCTGTAATTGTTGCGCCCGCTATAGGCGCTGCCCGCAACAAGATTGGGCAACCCCTGATAAGAAGCCAGCGAAAGCTCCCGCAGGCGCACCGCCTCTTGCATCGCCTCCACGCGCTGGTCGAGATTGTATTTGAGCGCCCGGGCGATGGCTTCATAAAGGTCGATACCGCCCCGCAAGGGCTCCTGCTTGCCCAGCAAACCGTGAATATCTTCCTCGGCCTTGAGCGCCAGAGCCGTATGATTTTGTGGAACCGGGATAACGCTGCACGCTGTGGTGGAAAGCATAAGAACGCTGAACGCAAGGCGACGTGCCAAGAGCCGGGTTGGGTTTCGGGTGGGAGCTGGTGCGGACAATTCTATTCTCCGTTGGCTTGGCGCGCCCTCCTTCGTGATGACGAAGATGCGCAGTCGCATTAACCTGTATAATCGCCCTAGTTGAAAAATAGTTAGCGTCAATGATTTTTTTGCACCTTTTGGTTGTCGCCTCCTTAACGATAAAAAACCGCTTTTACCCGTGTTGTCCCATAAAATGCCTTCGTTTGCGCATGGAGTGTTTTTTACGTCTCCGGGTAATTATTTGTAAATATAAAATAAGATTTTTA
>CAZGKS010000117.1:4037-6559 GCA_964526275.1 uncultured Methylobacterium sp.
GATTAATTATGATATTTCTCGCGGATTTTTGGATAAAAATCAGATATTTAAATAAAAAACACGTTTCATATTCCCAAAGCGATTCAGGCAAACATTAACGTTTTATATCTAAATCCTCAAAAAACAGCAATTTTAAAATTATGATAAAAAATTTGTTAACCAATTTTATCCATTCTAGGTTGCACACGCATTGATTGCATTTTCAGACAGGAAGAACCCATGTTCCGTGATCGCCGCTCGCCCGAATCCAAAGCCGCCCGCACCGCCAAGAAGGCAAAGAATACCGCCGTTTCAACCACCAAAAACGGCGAAGAAGCGGTCGAAAAGCGGGGTAAAAAGGCCAGCAATCCCGGTCTTCGTACGCTGGAACCGCGCATGGTGTTCGATGCGGCCGCAGAGCAAACCGCCCAGAACGCCCTCGAATCAGCCGCGACGCCAGATTTGAATGTCGATGCGAATCCCGATCTTTGGGATGCGCTGGTGAACGCATCCCCACCCGCCCTAGGTGATTCGCAAATGGTTTCTTCAGGCGCGCCGGTTCTGGGTTCAGGCGCCCCTGCCCTTGACGCCTCGCCAGATGCCTTCACGCCGCTCAATATCGAGGAGGTGCAAACCTTGCTGACCCATGTGGTGAGCGGTGAGGTCGCACCGGGCGAGAAACAATATGTGTTTATCAGCGATGATGTCGCCGATTGGCAAAGCCTGGCCCCGAACGGAAACGACCAAGTGGCGATCGTGGTGCTGGATTCAACCCGCGACGGATTTGAGCAGATCGCCGCCGCGTTGCAAGGGGTGGAAGGGGTCAGCGCGATCCATATTATCAGCCATGGCGATGCCGGTGAACTGCGCCTTGGCACAGGGGTTGTGAACACCGCCAGCATGGTGGACGGCTACGCCGATGAAATTGCCACCATATCCGCAGCCTTGACCGAAAACGCCGATGTTCTGCTCTATGGCTGCGATGTGGGCGCAGGCTCCGCCGGGGAAGCCTTCCTGACGCAATTTGCCAGCCTTAGCGGCGCCGATGTTGCCGCCTCCGACGATTTGACCGGTGCGCAAGCGCTTGGCGGTGATTGGGATCTGGAACGCTCCCTGGGGTCGATTGAAACGGGAAGGGTGGTCACGGCAGATGCGCAGGCAAGCTATGCGCATCTGCTCGATATCAACCATGCCCCGGAAAGTGCAGACCGGACGATCACGCTTGAGCAAAATTCGACCCACACCTTCAGCGCCGATGATTTTTCCGTGATCGACCCGATGGATGCCCCGGCCAACAGCCTGAAAAGCCTGATCATCACAACCCTGCCCGCGCAAGGGGGCCTTAAATATAACGGGCTGAATGTGGTCGTCGGGCAAGAAATTTTGCGTGACAATCTGGGGCTGCTCACCTTCACCCCCGCGCTCAATGCCAAGGGCACCGGGCTCGATAGCTTCACTTTCCAGATCCGCGATACGGGCGGAACCGATGCAGGCGGGGTGGATCTCGACCCCACGCCCAACACGATCACCTTCAATGTCACCGCAACCAATGTTGCGCCCAAATTCTGGGGCGGCACCAGCGCTGCCACACCCATTTACACCACGAATACGGTTGTGGACGGGCATTTCCTCAATTCCGGCGATAATTGGCGCATTACCGATTCGCTAGGCGGCAGTTATGGCTGGTCGTTCGATGCCGGCCAGAATTCACCGCTCACCACCGGCCCTGCCGGGACCAGCAGCGGCACAGCCATGATCGTCTCGGGGGATCTGAGCGGCGGAATTTCCGGGCTGGACCACGTACTCATTCAAAACAAGACGCAGATCTATCTCCAGCAAGGGCAGGGCTATACCTTCGCGTTTGATGCAAAGCTGATGAGCACCGCAGAAACCTATGCGGCCAATTTCCGCTGGGTGCTGACCGATGCAAGCGGCAACATTGTGCTAACCTTGCCAACCGGCGCCTTTACGACAGGCGGAACCGGGCAAGATGGCACCGCGCAAGCCGTTTCCACAACCTGGACCCAATACAGCACGCAATTCACCAATGCCCTGGCCTCGGGCAGCTATCAGCTTGGTCTGCAATGGGTATCGGCCAGCGATAATGTGGAAGGCGTGCAAGCCCGCGACGTTGCCTTTGATCGGCTTTATCTGGGCCAGCAAACCATCGCCGATGGCGGCAGCCGCACCCTTTCTTATGGGGTTGGCGATGCACCCATCGCGATTTACGGCGCAGGTTCCGCGCTGTTCGATCCCGATAATACCACCCTTACCGGCGCAACGGTTCAGGGAAATTCCTTCCAGCGCAATGACCAGTTGACAATCAATGGCTCAAGCGCCGTCTCCGGCACTTTCGCCAGCGGGATCACCTGGACGCGCACCGACACCCAGATCGTACTATCCGGGGAAGCCACGCGTGCGGATTACCTTGCCGCCTTGACCACGATCAAGTTTGATAACCTGTCCCCTGGCACCAATTCAACGGTCCGGACCATCACCACAACGGTGAATGATGGGACAACGGATTCTGCCCCCTTCACCAC
>CAZGKS010000118.1:0-6546 GCA_964526275.1 uncultured Methylobacterium sp.
CTCTCTATAGGCCAGACTCTAGGCGCTTTTGGAGGAAAAATCCCGTGGCAGGTCACCCCAATGGCGTTGCTCTGCCGCCAAGGCGGACCGCCCGCCTTTGGCTAAAAGCATGCCACCAGAAGCCCGCAAGCCTTCAACAGGTCTTGCCTTTTCAAAAGGTCTTGCCTTTTCAAAACGTCTTGAAGGTAATCAGCGTCTGGGTATCTTGAATGCCGGGCAGAATCTGCACCTTGCGTGCCACGAAATGGCCGACATCGTGTTCATCATCGAGGTGGAATTTCGCCAAAATATCGAAATGCCCCGCCGTTGAATAAATCTCCGAGGCGATTTCAGCATCCGCCAGCGCGGTGGCGACCTCATAGGTCTGGCCGAGCTTGCATTTGATCTGAACAAAAAACGTCTGCATGGCGATACCTCTTGATCCATATTGCCTTGGAGAAATGCCCCCCGGGGCCAGAGCATAGAGCGTTTTTGCGTTGGATGAAACCCTCAAAAGCAAAAGACATGTTCTTCCACAAGGAGATAGAAGCAAATAGATTTGCCCCGGAACCTATTCTGGTCTAGCGCCGCGCGCTCGCGCTCTATTGCATAACCAGCTCAAAATCACGGCTGACCCCCGCTTCCACCTTCATTTCCGCGCGGTATTCGCGGTCCTGATGGCGCGCAAGCACATTATAGCTGCCCTCCGCAATGTCCACACTGGGAAAAGCCCCCACCGCGCTCGCCACAACATCGCCCCCCGGGGTTTCGACCGTCCATTCGGTATCGGCCAGCGCAACCCCGCCCGCCTGCCGCACCAGCTTGAGCGTCAGATTAGCCGCCCGGTGATTGATACTGGCCTCGGTAACCTTGCCGGTCTCGACCTTGATATCAGAGCGGACAATGGAATTGGAGCCCGAATAGGTCGAAACCAGATGATAAAGCCCCTCTGGCAGAACAAGCCGCGTGCGCGCCTGCAACGCGGTGGAAACCAGGCGCGATTCCGAATTATTGGCAGTGGGAATGAACAGGCTGAGCGCCTGCCGGTTGGCGGGAATGGGGCGCTCCGGCCCGCCCAGAAAACCTGAAACCACCAGCGCCCCGGCATTGATCGGCACGCTGAGGGAGGAGCCAACCTCCCCCACATTCACCGCGCGAATGGCACTGGCAAGGCCGTAGCTGACATGCACCGAATACGCCCCTGCGGGCAGAACCAAGCCCGGTTTGGCCTGTTCGGAGGTTGCCGCCAATTCCAGCTCATTGCCCTTGAGCGCATAAATCCGCCAGATCAAACCTGCCGTGATTTCCGCGCCGCGCTCGCCATAGGTTGCGCGCAAACTCACCACGCCAGAGCGCGGCGGCACAAATTGCGCCCATACCGGAGAGAGCCCGAAAACCAGCGCGCAGGCCAAGGCCATCCCCCGGGATCCCCACCGCACCAAACCGCAAAACGCGGATAGACGCATAAACGCTGCCATGCTCTTGCCGATCCTATCAGAGCATTTTCCGATCAAGGGGTTGCCGGTTGATCGCACGAAAATGCATTAAATTATAGAAAGATAGAGCGCACGATCTCGATCCATCCAATCGAAACGTGCTCTAAACCCTAAAGCTGTCCGGCCCGCGCCAAGACGCGCTGCGCCTGTATAAGATGCGGGCGATCGATCATTTTACCCTCCAAGGACAGTACGCCCGCCTCCGGGGCGTGCGCAAAGGCCGCAACAATCGCGCGGGCATGGGCAAGCGTTGCGGCATCTGGCGTAAAAACAGAATTTATAACAGGTACTTGCGCGGGGTGTATTGCCATCTTGCCCCAAAAGCCATCCCGCCGCGCGGCCAGCGTTTCAGCCTTCAGCCCGGCTTCATCCCGAAAATCGGTATAAACCGAATCAATCGCCGTAATCTCTGCCGCGCCCGCCGCAAACAAGGCCAGCGACCGCGCCAACATATAGGGCGCAGTATAAGCCCCCGCCGCATCGCGGTTGGTCTGCGCGCCCAACGCTGCCGCCAGATCCTCCCCGCCCCAGGTGAGCGCGCAAAGCCGCCGCGAAGCCCCGGCCAAGGTTCCCAGCGCGAACAAAGCGGCGGGGGTCTCGGTGACAATGGCAATGAGTTGAGTGGTGCCATCCTCCAGACCAGCCTCCGCCTCGTGGACAGCCAGACGCGCGCCCAGATGCTGAACATCGCGCCCGCCAACGCATTTAGGTTGCATCAGCCGCGCGGGACCTGCGGGCATGATCCCGGCAAGATCGTCCTCCAGCAGGCCCGAATCGAGCGCATTGACCCGCACGATCAAGGCGGGCAGCCGTGCATCCTTTTCCCCGGCCGCTTCCCCTACCCCCAAACCCGCGCTTGGCCGCAACGCCTGCGCGCGCTGCGCCAGCACGGTTTCGCGCACCAGATCGCGGGCATAGGCCTTGCGCGAGAGCGCGACGGAATCCTCAAGGTCAAGGATCAGCGCATCCGCCTCCGAGCGCAGGCCTTTGTCGATCTTGCGCGCATCATCGCCGGGCACAAACAACGCTGAGCGCATCACGCCCCCGCCTGTTCGGGTGCGCCAGGCGCAGCCTGCGGCGCTTTGCGCATAAAGGCGGAGCGTTTGCACTCCGCCACCAGCACCCCCTGCTGGTTATAGGTGCGGTGATGCAGCTCGACAATGCCCGCATCGGGGCGCGATTTCGATACGCGCTTGCTCAGAATTTCGGTGGTGACATGCACCGTATCGCCCTCGAAAACCGGCGCCGGAAACCTTACATCGCTCATCCCCAGATTGGCGATCGTGGTGCCCACCGTCGTATCGGACACTGAAATGCCGATCATGACGCCCAAAGTGAAGAGCGAATTCATCAGCGGGCGCCCCCATTCGGTTTCGTCTGCACAAAATTGCGCATCAATATGCAAGGGTTGCGGGTTGAGGGTCATGTTGGAGAACAACATATTGTCCATTTGCGTCAAGGTGCGCGTCAAGCCATGGCGGATAAGTTCGCCCGGCGTGAAATCCTCGAAATAGCGCCCCCCCCTTGGGTGCCTTTGCCCCGGTTGCCAAGGGTGATCCGCAGGCGGAAATGGGGAAACAGACATGGCACACTCCAAAATTAAGGCTCCGCTTGGGCAGCAGGCAAGATTTATACCTCGATGAGGCCAATTCTTAAAGATCGGTTTACCATAACACGCGACACTACCAAGGATAGGTAGGGTAATCATACGCGATGTTTCTGTTTTCCACACCCCTAAAAACACCCGAAGCAACCAGCGCCCCCCAGGCGCTTGCAAACCAGACGCTTGCGCAGCCTTTGCGGGCAGCGGCAGAGAGCACGGGCGTATCGTTTGATTATCTGGTGGAAACCGCCAAGCGCGAATCGAGCCTCAATCCGCAAGCCAAAGCGAGCAGCTCTTCCGCCACCGGCCTGTTTCAGTTTATCGAGCAGACATGGCTCTCGCTGATCAAACGGCGCGGCGCGGATATGGGGCTGCAAACCGAGGCCCATGCGATCACGCAGGATCCTTCGGGTAAATTAAGCGTTCCGGACGCCGCCAACCGCGAGAAAATTCTCGAATTGCGCAAAAACCCGGCGGTTTCCGCCCAAATGGCCGGGGTCTTCACGCGCGAGAATGAGGCCACCTTGCGGGCCAAACTGGGGCGCGCACCCAATGGCGGCGAGGTTTATATCGCCCATTTTCTGGGCGCAAGCCGCGCCGGGGATCTCATCCGCATGGCGGAACAATCTCCCAATGCCAATGCGGCCCGTGCCTTTCCAGAGGCGGCAAATGCCAATCGCTCCATTTTTTATATCGGCAACCAGCCGCGCAGTGTCAGCGAAGTCTATAGCGCCCTCACCACCCATCACGCCCGCCAGCAAACCCCGATCACCGCCCCAGCACAGGCGGGCGGGCCCCTGCAGGCCAGCATAGATCCCGCGCAAGCGCCAACCCGCTCGCCCTTGGCCATCGCCACGCCGCGCAACGCCACCCAAACCGGCCAATTGCGCAAGGATGCCGCGTTTATGGGCTTTTTCCGTTCCGGGCAAGACAGCGCCTCCAGCCGGGAAGCGGCCAATGCCTGGCAAGCCGTTGCGCAAACCCGCAGCGCCCAACCCGGCAATACAAGCTATTTCCCGCGCGATACCGCCGCGCAGGCCGCATCGCCCAGTGTGCCACAGGAGCACACAAACGGGCTCACCGCCACGCCTTTTCCGCACCGGGGAACCTGATGGATACCATAGCCGCCCCCATACCTGTTGATGTTTTCTCGACCTTTCTTGCCCGCGCGCCTGAAGCCGAACGGGTGGAAATGGTTGCAAAACTGGCGCATTTCCTGGTCGATACCCCCCTTCCTGCGGCGCTGAAGGCGCAAACCGAAGCCGCATTGGCGCAAGTGCTCGACGACCCCTCCCCCATTGTGCGCCGCGCTTTGGCGCTGGTGCTGGCCGTTTCCCCCGCCGCCCCCCACGCGCTGATCCTCGCTTTGGCCGAAGATTCCCACGAGATCGCCGGTATACCGCTCGCCCGCTCGCCGGTTCTGAGCGAAGGAGATCTACTCGAAATCGCCGATATGCAAGAGGGGCTGGCGCTGATCGCTTTGGCCATGCGCCCCCATGTTTCCGCAAGGCTGTGTCAAAAACTGGTCCTGCGCGAGGATGTCACCATCGCCACCGCGCTGGTGGGCAACCCGGCTGCGGATTTAAGCGAAACCGATCTGATCAAATTGGTCAACCTGTTCGCCCATGATGTCCGTTTTCGCGCCCAGCTTCAGGCGCGCGCCAATCTGCCCGCACCTGTCCGCGATACCCTCATGCGGAAGGTCGCGGTCGGCTTGATCGATTACCTACGAGAAGGCGGCGAGAAATCAGAACTGCGCTCGCGCCTGTTCGATGAAGCCTTGCGGGCTGGCACCATGGCGATCGCCCACCACCACGAAACCGGCCTGACCAGCTTTGTGCGGTATTTGCGCGAACAGGGCCATTTAACCCCCGCTTTGCTGTTGCGCTCCATTCTGGGTGGCGATGTACGCTTTTTGCAAACCGCCCTGGCGGAGCTGACCGAACTTGCCCCCACGCGGATCCTAAGCTTGTTGCAAGCGCAAGATTCCGCGCTTTCCGCGTTGCTTTCGCGCGCAAAACTCCCCGCCTTCTTGAGCCCGGTATTGATTGCAGGCCTGCGCGCCGCGCAAAAAGCGCCAAGCCAGCCTGCTGAAACCCCCGGCCTCTCGCGCCCGCTTATCGCGGCCTGCCTTGCCGCCGTGCCGGACGGACAAAGCGAGGACCTCCTGCGCCTGCGCGCCCTGCTGCGCCGCTATGACGCCGAAGCCTTGCGCGGACAAGCGCGGGAAATGCGGCGCGAGGTGGAGACCACGCCGCCCATCGCCATACAAATGCTCCCGGCTCCCGCGCTCCAAAACGACGCGCTTTGCGCCTATAGCCCTGCCGAGCAAAACCTTGCGCTTCAAGATCTTGCACACCAAGATCTTGCACACAATGAGGCAAGCCTGGGGTTAAGCCATGCAAGCGCTGCGGCCCATGAAAACGCTGCGTCCCATGCAAGCGCCGCGCAGGCTGAACCTCTGGACCTTGCAGAATGCGCCGTGCTGTTGCCCTCCCCGGAAGCGCCCGCCGCCCCCTTGCAACACCGCCGCGATACCCTTTCGGCAGATGATTCTTTGGCCCGCGCGCTTGCAGCAAGGGACAATCAAAATAAAACCCAAGCCGACAAAACCAATATCCGGGTTGAAACCGCTCCTGTTGGCGGCCTCGATGCGGTACAAGGGGCCGGGTTGCGGCTCAAAACCTACCCGTCAACCTATCCGTGGGAAAATACATCAGAGCCAAACCCGCTGGAAGCCTGGCTTACGCATAAAACCACAGATCAGCCCCCCGCGCCCTTCGAGCCGGAAGAACGCTATTCGCTAGCAGGCGAACACAACCGTCCCCGCAGCCGAGCGGAGCTGAAAAACCTGCTGAGCGATTGGCGCGCAGAACAAGAAGCCCGAAACAGCGCCCGCGCGGCACGGGCGTAAAACAGCACGCCTTCGCGCAAGACGCACACAAGACGCAAACGAACGAAACGCTTTCCAGCAAGCTGCACGCGAACGAGCGCGGGTTAAAGGAGCGCGCGTTACACGCGCCTTCGCTCCACGCTCATTCCATTGTTTTCATACGTTCTTTTGCTAAAAACCGGCTTTCTGCTGATCCCCACACGCTTAATGCGTTGCATCCACGGCCGCACCCAGATTTTCGATCAACTTGCTCATCGCCGCCGCATGCTCTTTGTCCCCTTCCGGAGAGGCCCAATAGCTCACGATCAGGCTGCGCTTGGAGGCATCGGTAGGTTCAACCATAATATAGCGCAGAACGGTTGGCTTGCCTTTCCAGGTTGCTTCAATATCCATGAAAGCAAGACCGTATTTGGCTTTTCCTTCTGCTTTGATCTTGGGTTCTCCGATCATCGCAACGCCTTGGCTGGCAAAATATTTGCCATGCTCCGCCTTGATTTTATCGAGATCAGAGCGCCGATACGCTTCCACCCACATGAAAATTTCTTCATCCGGGCTTTTGATCTCAAGCCCGCGCT
>CAZGKS010000119.1:0-6513 GCA_964526275.1 uncultured Methylobacterium sp.
GCGCAAAACGCCTCATTTGAAACGCGGTGTTGGCCGCGCGCATGGGCGGCCTGGTCGAATGAAGGAATTTCCATGGCATCCGCAGCTGAACAGCTTGCCGCAAATTTGAATTTTGGGGCGCTCGCCAAAGCCGATGAACTCAAAAAACGCATCTGGTTTACGCTGGGCGCGCTGCTGGTTTATCGCTTGGGCACATATATCCCGCTACCGGGCATCAACCCTGAGCAATTGGCGCAGGTGTTCAAGCAACAACAAGCGGGGTGGCTTGGGTTGTTCAATATGTTTTCCGGCGGGGCTGTTGGGCGGCTTGCGATTTTCGCGCTCAATATCATGCCGTATATTTCCGCCTCGATCATTTTGCAGTTGATGACGACGATGTCTCCGAAACTGGAAGCCCTCAAGAAAGAGGGAGAGGCCGGGCGGCGGCAGATCAACCAATATACGCGCTATTTGACCGTGGTTCTGGCGCTGTTCCAGGCTTGGGGGATTGCGGTTGGGCTGCAAGGTTCGGACCGGCTTGTGCTTGATCCGGGGCCGTTTTTTCTGGTCTCTACCGTGATCACGCTGACGGGGGGAACGTTGTTCCTGATGTGGCTTGGCGAGCAGATCACCAGCCGCGGGATCGGCAATGGTACATCGCTGATCATTTTTGCCGGGATTGTGGCCGAATTGCCTGGCGCGATGGCGGGGATGTTCCAGCTTGGGCGCGAGGGGGCTTTGTCAACGCTCGTGATTTTGGGCGTGATGGTCATGGCGGTGTTTGTTGTCGCGTTCATTGTGTTTATGGAGCGTGCACAGCGGCGTATTTTGATCAATTACCCCAAGCGCAATGTTGGTAACCGGGTTTATGACGGCAGTACATCGTTCTTGCCGCTCAAGCTCAATACGGCGGGGGTTATTCCGCCAATCTTTGCCTCGTCCTTGTTGTTGTTGCCGGCTACGGTTGCAGGCTTTGCGCAGGCCAGCGGGCCACAATGGCTGCAAACCCTCAATACCTATATGGGGCATGGACGACCGCTTTATATGCTTTCCTATGCGTTGCTGATCATCTTCTTTGCGTTTTTCTATACCGCGATCGTGTTCAACCCGGTGGAAACGGCCGATAACCTCAAGAAGCAGGGTGGGTTTATTCCCGGTATTCGCCCTGGGGAGCGTACGTCAGATTTTATTGATAAGGTGCTTTCCCGCATTACGGTTGTGGGGGCGGCTTATCTTACCGCCATTTGTCTGTTACCCGAATTTCTAATGTCTGCGGCCAATCTTCCTTACTATTTCGGCGGGACATCGTTGCTGATTGTGGTATCGGTAACGATGGATACGGTGGCTCAGGTGCATGGCTATTTGCTGGCGCATCAATATGAGGGTCTCGTCAAAAAAGCGAAATTACGGGGAGCGCGACGGACATGAGATTGATTTTGTTGGGGCCCCCGGGGGCAGGCAAGGGCACGCAGGCGCAACGTCTGGTAGAAAAGCACAAGATTGTCCAGCTTTCGACCGGGGATATGCTGCGCGCTGCGGTGGCGGCGGGCACGCCGGTAGGGCTCAAGGCCAAAGCCGTGATGGAAGCGGGCGGGCTGGTTTCCGACGAGATTGTTATCGGCATTATCGAGGATCGCATTGCGCAAGCGGATGCGGCGCGCGGGTTTATTCTGGATGGGTTTCCGCGTACGGTTGCGCAGGCAGATGCGCTCGATGCGATGCTGGCGCGAGCCACTCTCAAGCTCGATGCGGTGATTGAGCTTCAGGTAGACCAGAACGCGCTGGTCAACCGCATCATCCGCCGCGCGGAAGAGGCAAAGGCGGCCGGGCAACCGGTGCGCAAAGATGACGATCCGGACGTGTTCAAGACGCGGCTTGCCGCGTATAATCGGGACACGGCGGCCGTGACGCCTTATTATGCGGCCAAGGGGCAGCTTTCGATTGTGGATGGCATGCAGGCCATTGATGCGGTGGCCGGGGCGATTGATTCGATTTTGAGCTGATAGGCGTGGATATGGGCAGGGCAGATCCGGCAGGGTTTGGCCGCAGGCGTTTTTTGGCGGCAGCGGGCGTGTTTGTGGAAAACGTGCGCTAGGTGCGTTTTTTGTGCGCGCAAGGCTATAGAGTCTGTTTTGCTGTGCAAAAAGGACTTGACGTAGGCAGGCAGTGGTTATATCCGCTGGCTCTGTCATTTTGTTCCCCAAAGCGGGGAAGGGCTTGTATTGCGGTTATCTGTTTTGGGTTATGCCAAGGCGGGGTGCGATCAGGGTCTTCCGGGTCCGGGGGTTGGCCCTTTTATAGGGTTTGTGCCGGGCCGTAAGGCAAGCAGGCCAATCAAGGAGAGAAACGTGGCTCGTATCGCGGGCGTTAACATCCCCACTTCCAAGCGCGTCGTGATTGCGTTGCGCTACATTCATGGTATTGGCCCTGTCAATGCGGTTGAAATCTGTGACAAGGTTGGCATTACGCATGACCGCCGTGTCAATCAGCTTACCGATCAGGAGGTTCTCCAGATCCGTGAGGTGATCGATCGGGATTATCAGGTCGAAGGTGATCTTCGCCGTGAGACAGCAATGAACATCAAGCGTTTGATGGATCTTGGCTGCTATCGCGGTCTGCGGCACCGGCGCGGTCTTCCTGTGCGTGGTCAGCGCACGCATACCAATGCGCGTACGCGTAAGGGTAAGCCGAAGGCAATCGCCGGCAAGAAGAAGTAACCCGATCATCGGTAGTGGGGCATAGTTGCCCGGTTCAATTTCAGGTTTGGAACAGCCATGGCTAAGGAAGCCCAACGTATTCGTCGTCGCGAACGCAAGAACATTGTTTCCGGCGTTGCGCATGTGAATGCCTCGTTTAACAACACCATGATCACCATTTCGGATGCGCAGGGGAACGCGATTTCGTGGTCCTCCGCCGGGACGATGGGGTTCAAGGGATCTAAAAAATCGACCCCTTACGCGGCGCAGGTTGCTGCGGAAGATGCTGCGCGCAAAGCGGCGGAACATGGTATGCGGACGCTGGAAGTTGAAGTGGCGGGGCCAGGCTCTGGGCGCGAATCGGCGCTGCGGGCATTGCAGGCCGCAGGCTTCACGGTTACGTCCATTCGGGATGTTACCCCGATCCCGCATAATGGATGCCGCCCGCGCAAGCGTCGCCGCGTCTAATTCTGGCGCGCCCGCGCTGGAGGTTTGTAGCCCGCTGCTTGCCAGTGGGCTACGTTTCGTCTTGGAGAACGCGTTTCGGTTGTTGCCTCGTTTGGGCCCCCGTTGGTTTCTCTGAATTCTTTGGTTGAGATCTCTTGCTTTGACGCGTGGTTTGTTGGCCGCAATGCAAGAGGAAAATGATAAACAAGCCGGGAAGCATCACCGTGATTCAAAAAAACTGGCAAGATCTCATCAAGCCCTCCAAGCTTGAAATCCTTCCGGGGGATGACCCGGCCATGCAGGCGACTTTGGTTGCCGAGCCGCTGGAGCGTGGCTTTGGCATGACCTTGGGGAATGCCTTGCGGCGGGTGCTGCTGTCGTCCTTGCAGGGCGCGGCCGTTACGGCGATCCATATTGATGGTGTTGTGCATGAATTTTCGTCTATCCCCGGCGTTCGGGAAGATGTGACAGATATTGTGCTCAACATCAAAGAGGTCGCGCTGCGGATGCAGGGGGATGCGCCCAAGCGTCTGGCTTTGCGCAAGCATGGTCCTGGGGTTGTGACGGCGGGCGATATTGCGGTTACGGGCGATATTGTGGTCCTTAATCCGGAGCATGAAATCTGCACACTGGATGAAGGCGCCGAACTGCGCATGGAGCTGCATGTGGCGAGCGGCAAGGGCTATGTGCCTGCGGATCGCAACCGGGCGGAAGATGCGGTGATCGGCCTTATTCCGGTCGATAGCCTGTTCTCGCCGGTCAAGAAGGTTTCTTATCGGATCGAGAATACGCGTTCCGGCCAGATCCTGGATTATGACAAGCTGACCATGACAATCGAGACCGATGGGTCGGTTTCGCCTGAGGATGCGGTGGCGTACAGCGCGCGGATCTTGCAGGATCAACTTGAGATTTTCCTCAATTTCGATGAACCCAAAAAGCCGGAAGCGGCACCGGCCATTCCGGATCTGGCGTTCAACCCGGCCTTGCTGAAAAAGGTCGATGAGCTGGAGCTTTCGGTCCGTTCCGCCAACTGCCTCAAGAACGACAATATCGTGTATATTGGCGATCTTATCCAGAAGAGCGAAGGCGAGATGCTGCGCACGCCGAATTTCGGCCGCAAGTCGTTGAATGAAATCAAGGAAGTGCTGGCGCAGATGGGCCTGCATCTGGGGATGGATGTGCAAGGCTGGCCGCCGGAGAATATCGAGGATCTGGCCAAGCGCTTTGATGAGCATTATTGAGCCAAGGTTGTTTTACCAAAGCGTGGGGTGAGATCCTCAAACCCGCGCTTAGAGCATGACGTTTTGTGATTGAAACACATCATGCTCTTATCTAAGTGTATAGGAATGCGTCTTTTGTTCTTGATGAGTCCAACAAAAGCAAAAACGCTCTAGGTTTTTTCGGGGGCGCCCGGTAGATCAACGCGCAAAAGGGCGTTCCTTTTGCATAAAGGGCGGGTGTTCCGTGGCACGGCATCCGCATAACACTGGAGAGAGCCAATGCATCACGGATTTCGCGGTCGCCGTTTCGGGCGCACTTCTTCGCATCGTCAGGCTATGTTTGCCAATCTGGCGCAGGCCCTGATCACGCAGGAACAAATTCTGACAACCTTGCCGAAAGCCAAGGATTTGCGGCCGATCGTCGAGAAGTTGGTGACTTTGGGCAAACGCGGCGATCTGCATGCGCGGCGGCAAGCCATTGCGCAGATCAAGGATGAGCGCGTTGTGCGCCGCTTGTTCGATGTGATTGCCAAGCGCTATGCAACGCGCAATGGCGGTTATACGCGCATCATGAAGGCGGGGTTCCGCTTCGGCGACAATGCACCGATGGCGGTGATTGAATTTGTGGACCGCGATGTCGAGGCCAAGGGTGCGGCAGACCGGGCCCGGGCGGCGGAAGCGGCGCAAGGCTGACCCGTTTTTGTGAAAACGCACCAAAATACGATCAAGGCGGCTTTGGCCGCCTTTTTTATTGCGCGTTTGGGGGGTATATCAGCAGAAGCACAGGAGAGAAGGATGCGCGTGGGATTTTTTTTATTGACGATGCTGGCAGGCGTTTTTCCGGGTATCGCGCAATCCGTGGCGCCAAAGGTGCCGGAGAGCCGCGCCGCGATAACGCTGTCGTTTGCCCCGATTGTGCGGCAAAGCGCGCCGGCGGTTGTGAATATTTATGCGACCCAAAAGATAGCGCCCGAAGCGCGGGGGCGGCGGCTCGATCCGTTTTTTGAACAGTTTTTCGGCGGGGTGGTCCCGCAAGAGCGGGCGCAGCAATCGGTCGGGTCGGGCGTGATTGTCGGCCGGGAAGGGATTGTGGTGACCAATCACCACGTGATCGAGGGGATGAACGAGATCCGGGTGGCGCTGGCGGATCGGCGGGAAATTGAGGCCGAGGTAAAGCTGCGCGATCCAAGGACCGATTTGGCGGTGCTGCAAATCAAGGCCAAGGAGATTTTCCCTGCGCTCGAATTGGGGGATTCCGATGCGCTGGCTGTCGGGGATCTTGTGCTGGCGATTGGTAATCCGTTCGGGGTCGGGCAGACCGTGACCCAAGGAATCGTTTCCGCGCTCGCCCGCACACAAGTAGGCGTGGCGGATTATCAGTTCTTTATCCAAACCGATGCGGCCATTAATCCGGGGAATTCGGGCGGCGCGCTGGTGGATATGGCGGGCAAGGTTGTGGGGATCAATACCGCGATTTATTCGCGTTCCGGAGGGAGCCACGGGATCGGCTTTGCTATTCCGGCAACCATGGTGCGGGCGGTGGTGGAAAGCGCCAAAGCGGGCGGCGCGGTGGTGCGGCGGCCTTGGCTTGGGGCGAGTTTGCAGAATGTAACCGTGGAGCTGGCTGAAACGCTTAAACTGCCGCGCCCGAGCGGGGCTTTGGTGGCCAGCCTTGTTTCGGGCGGCGCCGCAGAGCTGGCGGGCCTCAAGCGGCAGGATGTGATTGTGGCGGTTGACGGCGTTGAGATCGCCGACCCTGACGGGTTTGGGTATCGCTTTACCACCAAAGGATTGGGGGGGAATGTGCCGGTTACGCTCTTGCGGGCAGGCGAGAAGCTGGCGCTGACTATTCCGTTGATGGCGGCGCCTGAAATTCCGGCGCGCGAAGAACTGCGTATTCGCGGCGAATCGCCGTTTTCCGGGCTCAAACTGGTCAATGTCTCGCCGGCGGTGCGGGAGGAATTTGCGCTGCATGGGGTGGAAAGCGGGGTTGCGGTGATTGAGGTGGCCCCAGGTTCTGCCGCTGAACGGCTTGAATTCCTCAAGGGCGATGTGGTGCTGGCGGTCAATGGCACACCGATTGCAACCACGCGGGCGCTGGAGGTTGCGGCGCGCAGCAAGGTTTTTTTGTGGCGGGTGACGATCAACCGCAAGGGCGAGACCTTTACCTC
>CAZGKS010000120.1:0-2933 GCA_964526275.1 uncultured Methylobacterium sp.
CGGATTGTCCGGGGCATGCGCTGTTCAAGCGCGATTTCAAGGGTGCCTCGGGCCTGTTCTCTATCCTGATCGACGCCAAGACCGATGCGGAGGTGATCGCGTTTCTCGATGCCCTGAGCCTGTTTGGCATGGGCTATTCGTGGGGCGGCTATGAGAGCCTGGCGGTGCCCTATGATTGCACGGCCTTCCGCACCGCCACGCCCTATGCGGTGGAGGGGCGCGGCATTCGCTTGAGCATTGGCCTTGAGGCGCCCGAAGATTTGATCGCGGATCTCGATACGGGGTTCTTTGCGCTGGAACAGGCCAAAAAGCGCTGACCCCAAAAAGCGCTGAACCGGCGCGCGCAACAAGCCTTATAGCCTTGCGCGCAATTCGCGGCGGATGATCTTGCCGGTGGTGGTCATCGGCATATCCTCCACAAAATGGATTTCGCGCGGATATTCATGCGCCGAGAGCCGCTCGCGCACAAAGCGGCGCAGGTCTTCGGCCAAAGCCTCGCTGGCTGCATAGCCAGGTTTGAGCATCACGAACGCGGTGACAATTTCCGTGCGCAACGGGTCGGGTTTACCCACCACGGCGGCGAGCGCCACGGCGGCGTGCTTGATCAGGCAATCCTCGATCTCGACCGGACCGATCCGATACCCCGAAGAGGTGATCAGATCGTCATCGCGCCCGACAAAGCTGATATAACCCTCGGGATCGACCATGCCTTGATCGCCGGTGGTCATCCAATCGCCGATGAATTTTTCGCGCGTGGCGGCTTCCCGCTGCCAATAGCCCAGAAACATCACCGGATCGGGGCGGGCCACCGCGATCTGCCCGCGCTCCCCCGGTTCGCACAAGGTGCCATCGTCGCGGATCACGCCGACGCGGTGCCCCGGAACCGGCTTGCCGATCGCGCCCGCGCGAAACACTCCCATGGCGCGCCCGGCAGAAACGATCAGATTAGCTTCCGTTTGGCCATAAAATTCGTTGATTTCAAGCCCCAGAACCTCACGCCCCCAGTCAAAAGTGGGGGTGCCGAGCGCTTCCCCGCCAGAGCCCAGCGAGCGCAACGGCATGCCATAGCGCGCCACCGGATTTTGCACCATGCGCATCAACCGCAACCCGGTGGGCGGAATGAAGGCATTGCGCACAGCGCAGGCGGTCATCATGGCGAAAGCGGCTTCGGGGTCGAATTTCTTGAAACCCCAGGCGACAACCGGCACGCCATAATAGAGCCCCGGCAGCAGGATATTCATCAGCCCGCCCGCCCAGGCCCAATCGGCGGGGGTCCAGAACCGGTCCCCGGCTTGGGGGGTGAAATCATGGTGCATTTCCACGCCCGGCAAATGACCGATCAGCACGCGATGGGCATGGAGCGCGCCTTTGGGCTGGCCGGTCGTGCCAGAGGTATAGATCATCAGGGCCGGATCTTCGGCCCGCGTTGCGCGCGTTTCAAACCGGGCGGGCTGGTCGCGCGTAAGGGCTTCCAACCCCAGCACCGCGCCATCTGCCCCGTCGATACTGATCACGGCCCGCAAGGACGTTGCTTGCGCCAGAAGCGGGCGGATACGCGCCACCCCTTCGGCATCGGTGATCAGCACGCTTGCGCCAGAATCAGCGAGGCGATAGGCTAAGGCTTCCGCCCCGAACAGCACCGCCAGCGGCAGCGCGATGCCCGCCACTTTATAAATCGCCATATGGGCGATCGGCACATAGCGGCTTTGCGGCAGGTGAAGGGCGACCCTATCCCCCGGTTGCACGCCCAGTTTTTGCAAAGCATGGGCGAGTTGATCGGCCTTTTGCCGCAATTGCCCAAAGCTTAAGGGGGAAAGCGCGAAATTCTCGCCAACCTCCAGCACAGCGGGCGCATCCGGGGTTGCGGCCGCGCGGCTATCGCAACACGCCTGCGCGATATTGAAATGCTCTGGCACCTGCCAGACAAACCCCTGCGCAAGGGCCGCATAGGAAGCGCGCATATCGCGCCGATCAAAGGCTGTCGGATTACCCGAAAGATCCAGAGATTGCGGCATGGAATTCTCCCCGTGATCCGATAGGTGGTGATCCGATAAGCGGCCTCACACCTTGAGCGTTTTAAGCCAGCGCCGCGCCTGTTTGCGCACATTTTCGGGAGCTGTGCCGCCATAGCTGGTGCGGCTTTTGACCGAATTGGCAACGCCCAGCACGGCAAAAACTGCCTGCGAAAGGCGCGGTTCCACGCCTTGCATTTCGGCCAGGGTGAGCTTTTCAAGGCCCACCCCTTTGGCCGAAGCCAGCGCGACGATCTGGCCGGTGACATGATGCGCCTGGCGGAAGGGCAGCCCCAGCGCCCGCACCAGCCAATCGGCCAGATCGGTTGCGGTCGCATAGCCTGCTCCTGCGGCCGCTTTCATGCGTTTGGCATCGGGGGTCATGTCGCGCACCATACCCGCGCTGGCGGCAACGCACAACGCCAAGGCATCGAAGGCGGCGAAGGTTTGCTCCTTGTCTTCTTGCATGTCCTTGGCATAAGCGAGGCTTAGCCCCTTCATCACGGTGAGCAGCCCCATCAGGGCGCCGAAAATCCGCCCGGTCTTGGCGCGCACGAGTTCGGCGGCATCCGGGTTGCGTTTTTGCGGCATGATCGATGAGCCGGTGGTAAACGCATCCGAGAGCGCGATAAACCCGAATTGCGCGCTGGTCCAGATCACGATTTCTTCGGCAAAGCGGGAGAGATGCATCGCGGCAATGCTGGCGGCCGCCAAGGCTTCGAGCGCAAAATCGCGGTCGGAAACCGAATCGAGCGAATTGGCGGTTGGCCGGTCAAACCCCAGCGTTTTGGCCGTGCGGAAGCGATCAATCGGAAAGGAAGTCCCGGCCAAAGCTGCCGCCCCCAGCGGGCATTCATTGAGGCGCTTGCGGCAATCGGCAAAGCGGCCGCGATCGCGCGCCAGCATCTCGACATAGGCCAG
>CAZGKS010000120.1:2943-6505 GCA_964526275.1 uncultured Methylobacterium sp.
CAAATGATGGCCAAAGGTCACCGGTTGCGCACTTTGCAGATGCGTAAAGCCGGGCATCAAGGTGGCGGCGTGGTCGAGCGCTTTTTGCGCGAGCGCAGCTTGCAGATCACCAAGCGCGGCATCGAGCGTATCGAGCGTATCGCGCATCCACAGGCGAAAATCGGTCGCCACTTGGTCATTGCGCGAGCGGGCGGTGTGCAGCCTGCCGGCCGTTGGGCCGATTCGCTCCGCCAAACGGGCCTCGATATTCATGTGGATATCTTCCAGGGCGGCAGTGAAGGCAAAATTGCCGGCGCGCACGTCCTCGCGGATCGCCAACAGCCCTTCGGAGATAGCCTGCGCGCTGGCCGCATCGAGAATGCCCGTGGCCGCAAGCATCTCGCAATGGGCGAGGGATCCTTGTATATCCTGTTGTGCAAGGCGTTGATCAAACCCGATCGACGCGTTTATCTCTTGCATGATCGCTGCCGGGCCTTGCTGGAAGCGACCACCCCACATTTCATTGGCCAAGGGAACCCTCCATGCTGCCAGACCCTGCTGCACCCGCGCCCCGGTTGCGTCGCTTGACGCTTTATACCCTGTCCGGCCTTGTGCTGGCGCTAGTGCTAACGCTGTTTTTTATGGGAAGCAAGCGCGATGCGCCCCCACAATCGGATGCGACTTGCGCCGCCAGCGCCCAAACCTTGGCGCGTTTGAAGCCGCTTGCGCGGGGGGCCGTTGCCGCCTTGAGCGTGCCACAGACACCGCGTGCTGCGATACCGGTGAGTTTTTTGCGCGCCGATGGCCATAAGGTTAGCTTGAAAGAATTTGGCGGTAAAACCGTTCTGCTCAATTTATGGGCGACCTGGTGCGCGCCCTGCCGCCACGAAATGCCCGCTCTGGATGCCTTGCAGGTCAGCATGGGCAGCCCGGTTTTCGAGGTGGTTGCGGTTGCAATCGATCAACGCAATCTCGATAAACCCGGCGCGTTTCTCGATGAAATCGGCGTGAAAACGCTCCATCGCTATGCCGATCCCAGCGCGAAGATTTTCGCGGATCTCAAGATCCACAACCGCGCCTTTGGCATGCCCACCACCCTGCTGATCGATCCGCAAGGATGCGAACTGGCCAGCCTTGCCGGCCCGGCCGATTGGGCAAGCGCGGAGGCCAAAGCCTTTATTGCGGCTGCGCTGGCGCCGCAATGATCTGCACAGGAAAACCACCCACACCGCAAAAATGATCCAAACCGGAAAAGGTTCCGCACAAGGAAGTGGGCCCAAAACACGCGAGTGGGCGCGCTACAGCGTTTTGGCTTTTGATGGAACCATCCAGAGCAAAAGACGTGCCCTGAAAGAAAGATATAAGCGCAGGATAGGGTTGCATCACAACACATCCTGCTCAAAAAGGGGCTCAACAAGCTGCCTGAAGCAAGTGCGGCCTGTTGATGCCGATCTGTTTCTTGCCCGCTATTTTGGGGGGCGTTATTTTTTTGGCGCGAATTGATCGAGAATCCGGCTGAAGGCATCGATTTGCGTATTTTGCGCGCGCTGCCCGGTATCAAACATGCCCTTGAGCATATCGAGCCCCATATTCATGGCTTTTTCGGGCACGGCAGGTGCCGCAGAGGCCTGTTGCCCGCCTCCGAGCATGGTGTTGAGCAAACCGCCCAGCATGCCGCCCGCAGGCTGCCCAGCTTGCGCGCCGCCCATCATTTGGCCCAGCATGCCCCCAAGCCCGCCTGGAAGGCCCGCACCAAGCCCGCTGCCGCCAGCGCCGCCCATCATTTGGCCGAGCATGCCGCCAAGTCCGCTATTGGTTGCGCCCTTTAGCACGCCGCCCATCACCATCGCCGCGATCATTGGAAGCATCTGCTGCATGAGCGTTGCGGGGATTCCTGCAAACTGTGCCGCTTGCTGCGCCATGGCTTGGGTTGCTTCGGGGGAACCGAACACAGATCCCAAAGCGGCGTTGCCCTCTTCTTCCATCGAATCGGGAATACCATCGCCATCCGAATCAAGGAAGCTGGAGGCGTTTTGCGCCCCGCTCATGGCGGAGAGGATATTTCCCCACCCTTCCAGGCTTTGCGCCTGCTGCTGCATCCCGGCAGAGAAAGCGGGCATCATGGCTTCAACGGCCTTTTGCGCCTGATCCGGCCCGATCCCGAACTGGTTGGCAAGGTTGGCATACGCATTGCCGCCATTGGCGTTCTGGAAGATGTCAAACAGGTTCATGGCCGCTCCTCAAGGGTGCCGGGCTGGCCCACAACAGCGTGGACGAAACCGGGCGAAAAACAACCCGAAGCAGGCGGAGGGCGCCGCTTTGCCCAAACGCCCCGTGCTCCAGATGGAATGTCATTTCTAGCGCAAACGCGCTCTGGCGCAAGGGGGCGTCTTAAGGGATACCTTTTGTGATTGTGGCGGCGCCCGCCTACGATGGGCGCCAATGCACCGGGGGCGGTGGCGATGTACCTGTCCCATGCCGGATAATCACATTTCCCCTCGGCGATCCGCCGTTTTCATGGCAAGATCGGTGCTGAAGGACATTCGGGGCGGGGCGCGGAGATGCTGATACATCCTCATGGTCAGGCGACTTCACGGCTAGGCGACGACGACATCCAAGGTGCGGGCGATCGAGGAGAGCGACGCGAGGGACGGTGCTGGCCGCACGCTTTGGCGTTGCGCCGCGGACGATCTACAAATGGCGCAAGCGCGACAATGTCGAGGATCGCTCTCATGCGCCGCATCGGTTGCCAACGACAGTACCGCCCGCGCAAGAGGCTGTGGGCGCCGCGCTGCGCAAGGCGCTGCCGGTGTCGCTTCGCGGCCTTCCGGCGGCATATACTCCTTGCGCTCGATGACTGCCTTCAGGCGCTTCAGCCCTCCCTTCCGCATCTGAGCCGTTCGGCTTTGCACCGCTGCCTGCAACGACATGGCCTTTAAAGATATGATCTTTCGCGCTTGCCGGATGTTGAGGGCAACAAGGCGCCAAAAAAGAAGTTCAAAAGCGATCCGAACGGCTGGTTTCGTCGATTTACGCCGCCCTTCGGGTTATATCGACCTTGCCGAAGGGGAGATGGGAGAGGGCAAACTCTATCGGTTTGTTGCAATAGATAAAATAAATAAATTTGCCTTCGCCAAGCTGGGTGAAAAAGCCAATCGCGTCCCCGCTTCAGCCTTCCTTGGGGCATTGATCGAGGCCTGTCCTTGCAAAATTCATACGATCTTGACCGATAACGGCCTTCAACTCCGCCATCCCCCGCGCTATGCTGATGGCTCAACAGCCAGATATTTCAAACAGATGTTCGATATACGCTGCCGAGAAAACGGCTTTGAGCATTGCTTCACCACGCCCAACCCTCCATGGACAAAGGGGCAGGTTGAAAGGATGAACAGGATAATCCAGCAAGCAGGTTTATCATCAATCCGATCCATCATAGGTTGGGACTATACAGCTAGAGAGGATACTATGTCGCTTCAACCGCCCCCTTCATCGCCTGAATACAGGTCTTTGCCCGCCACCCCGGCGGCCCTTGAACTCCGCCAGGGGGATTTTTCTGACCCTGCGACCTTGGCGTTGCTCAAGC
>CAZGKS010000121.1:0-6445 GCA_964526275.1 uncultured Methylobacterium sp.
TTATTGAAAACCACCTGAAACATGCGTCGATCCGGAAGCATGCTGCGATAAAGCAGCTACCGGTTTATCGCGATAAAGCCCGATTAAAGCCTATGAAGATAGAAAGATAGGATCAGGATACGATTCCCTCTGAACCCATCCGGGTCTGGCCAGATAAAACCCCCACGCGCGCAGCCAAAACACCGCCGCAGCACCACAAGGCTTTACGCGGCGAGCACTTTCTTGACCTCATTGACCAGATCCTTGAGATGAAACGGCTTGGAGAGCACGCGGGCATCCTTGGGGGCGTTTGATTCCGGGTTGAGCGCTACCGCCGCAAAGCCGGTAATAAACATGACCCGAATATCCGGATCCAGCTCCGTTGCCCGGCGCGCCAGTTCAATGCCGTCCATTTCCGGCATCACAATATCGGTGAGCAACAGCTCGAACGGCTCCTCGCGCAGCCGATTATAGGCTGAGCGCCCGTTATCGAACGAGGCGACATCATACCCTGCATTTTGCAACGCACGCACCAGAAACCGGCGCATATCGTTGTCATCTTCCGCGAGCAAAATCTTTGTCATACCTCTTCATGCCCAATTTAAACGCGGCTGACAAGAATTCATATTTTGTTAAGGTTAACACAAACAATCTGTGGAAAATAAACGCCCATCCCCCCCAAACACCGCTTTGCGTTCCTGCATATCTGCGGCACCATAGCCCGCATGCTTTCAGCTTCGGCCCATCCCTATTGCCTGTGTCGCGCCCAAAGCTGCGCAACCTCGGCGTTTTTGCTCTCCTCGCCGCATTCTGGCGATAGCTATCCCAGCGCTTTTCTGGCCCAAAGCGCGCTCCCGCTTGCCGCCTTGCGGGCCATGGCCGATCTATATGTCGAAACCTTGTTCGACACCGCAACCCTGCCTGCCTTGATCCATACCCTGCTGCCACGCGCTTATATTGATCTCAACCGCGCATGGCTGGAACTCGATCCCCTGTTGATAACGGGCCCTCTCCCGGCCGATGCGCAAACGCACACCGCGCGCGTACGCGCCGGGTTGGGGGTTATCCCGCGCCTGGGCATGGACAGAAAACCGATTTACCGCGCCCCGCTCTCGCTGGGTGAAATAACCGCCCGCTTGCAACAAGGCTATATCCCCTACCATATCGCCTTGCACGCAGAGCTGGCCGATCGCCAAGCCCGCCATGGCCGCGCCGTGCTGCTGGATCTGCACTCCATGCCCTCCACCGCCGACAAACGCCCGATGCCCGATCTGGTTTTCGGAGACCGATTCGGGCAAAGTTGCGCCCCCTATCTGGTGGAAGAAGCCGAGTATATGGCCGGAAAACTAGGCTTCAGCACCGCGCGCAACCAACCTTACGCGGGCGGATATATCACCGAACATTACGGCACCCCCAAAAATGGGGTCCAGGCCCTGCAAATCGAGATAAACCGCGCCTTATATATGCACGAGCATAATTTTGTAAAAAAGCATTGTTTTTCAGAGATAAAGACCAAATTAACTCTGCTGGTCAGCCACCTTGAAACCGTAGAGGCCACTATTTTTCACAAAACGGGCTTGCGTTTTTCGCAAGATGCTGCTGAATAGAACGCATAGCGCCGCTACGGCAGCGTTAACGGCCACAAGAAGCCAGCATAAAAACTAAGCTGCCACAAAAACAAGGCAGAACCCTCGGCTTTTAGCGCCGTGAGGAAAATAAAAAAAAGGCCGCTACAAAGCGGCCTGAAAGTCTAGGGAGGAAACGCCCAAGGAGGGCATGTCACGAGGGCGAACCGTCGTGACAATTTGAATATATATTGCATTGCACAAAAATCAAGGCGCTTTTTTCAAATTCAATTCGTTTTTGCATAAACAATCGATTTTTTAACCGAATGGTCGGTTCTGTTGCAAATATGCATCATAAATCACCGCGCAAGCAGGCCTATACAACGCGAGCAGGCCTGAAAATCCAGCGATGCCGCCGGTATCCCGTCCTGATCTGCGGGAAAACGCTTCGGTACGCTTTCGCGACTCACATCCGCCGATACCGTGCACATCCGCCAGCGCCACGCCCTAAAAATTGCCCCCGCCGCGCGAGCCATAATCCCCTCGGCCAAGGCGGCACCCCCATAGGCTGAACGTAAAGAAACAGACCTTGCAGAAACAGACCTTGCACAGACAGGCCTTGCACAGACAGGGCCTGCAAAACCCTTTTGACAAAACACCCCATCTGCGGCACCACACCCCAGAGTGTCTTTGCTTTTGACGAAAACACCAAAAGCAAAAGTGCTCTAGCCCATTCGCGAGAAAACCATGCCTCCTGTCGATCTTTCGGCCTTTTTCACGACGCTTGCCCGGCTCTCTGGCCAAGCCATTCTGCCGTTTTTCCGCACCGATCTTGCCGTTATCGATAAGAGGACAGCAGAAAAAGGCAGCGGCTTTGACCCGGTAACCGACGCCGACCGCGCGGCTGAAACCGTTTTACGCCGCGCCATTCTCACGCAATTTCCAGACCATGGCCTGCTGGGCGAAGAATTCGGCACCCAGAACGAGAAAGCCGAATACCGCTGGGTGATCGACCCGATCGACGGTACGCGCGCCTTTTTATGCGGCCTGCCGGTCTGGGGCACACTCATCGGGTTATTGCATAACGGCGCACCGGTTATGGGCATGATGTCGCAACCCTATCTCCAGGAGATTTTTCTGGGAGATGGTGCGCAAACAACCCTCAAAACCCCCCAGGGCACGCGCAGGCTGTTCACCCGCCGCTGTGAAACTCTGCTCCAGGCGCGGCTGATGACCACCGATCCCCGCTTGTTTTCAAATCAGGAGAGCAAAGCCTTTCGCGCGCTGGAGGCCGTCGTGCAACTCTCCCGCTATGGCACCGATTGCTACGCCTATTGCATGCTGGCCGCCGGACAGATCGATTTGGTGGTAGAGGCCGGGCTGAAACCCTATGACATCCTGCCTTTGGTGCCCATTATCGAAGGCGCGGGGGGCATCGTGACCGATTGGCAGGGCAACGCCCTGAACGAAACCCAAAAACCGCACGCAATCCGCGTTCTGGCGGCGGCCAACCCGGTCTTGCATCAAGCCGCGCTGGATTATCTGAAAAAAGCCTAACCGCAGAAAGGCGCGGCCGTAAGCGGCAGGCAACGCCCGCTCTCGCCCTGTAGCGTTTTGGTGTGGATAGAATCCTCAAGTGCAAAAGACGCGTGCTTCCATAAACAACCGGATATGTTTTCAGCAAAACACACCCGGCTGGCGACCCCCTCAGCGCTTGGGGTTCGCCTCGTGCACATCCGGATGCGCCACCCGGAACCCGATCAGGGTTTGGGCCTGGGCATCAAACACCAGATGCAGTTTCTGGCCATCGACAAGCGTCACTTCCCCGGCAATCACTTTGCCCTGTTTGCGAAACCCGGCAAGCGCGCCAAGCTGCGCTGGCTGGCGCCCGCCAACGGAAGGGCCCTCCCCGCCGGGCAATCTGGTGCGTTCAGCCAGCATACTGGCGGATCCACCCCCTGAAAATGCAGCCATTACCCCCATTCCAATCAGAAAGGCGGTTAAACCGATCGCCATCCCCCATAAAAGCCGCATATTGCGCAAACGGGCAGGCTTATACCCCCGCGCTTCCTTCCCCGTCCCCACGGCATCTGGGGCAGGCGGAGGCAGGGCAGCCGCAGAGAGCAGAGCATGGGAACGCATGATATCCTCGAACCAGACAGGGCGCGAAACCATGCGCTGTCCGGGCACCCGAAACCGGTTTGCCCCCTGCACACGCCATCGCAATATCCACACCCTGCCACAGCGCGCCTGAACCATTGAGGAGAACATCGTTCATGCCGTGTTCATCGATAAAACACCGCACACCCCCTTGAAACGCCCCAAGACACCCCTATTTCAGAAAAGTGTCGACCATAAGCCTTCAGGCTCCGGTGGCACAAACCGGCCCGGCCATCCGGCGGGCTTCCCTTGCATGTCGCTTCAGGAGGATATGCCATGCGTAATTTTGATCTTTCCCCGCTTTACCGTTCCACCGTGGGCTTTGACCGCCTGTTTTCGCTCATCGACCAGATCAGCGACGGCACCGCCCCGACCTATCCGCCCTATAATATCGAAAAAGCCTCGGATTCAACCTACCGCATCGTTCTAGCTGTCGCTGGTTTTGCGGAAGACGAGCTAACCCTGCATTCAGAGGAAAACCTGCTCATCGTCACCGGCAGCCATAAGGCACCGGCAGAAAATGGCCCTGAATTCCTGTTCCGGGGTATCGCGGCGCGCGATTTTGAACGCCGCTTCCAGCTTGCCGATTATGTCAGCGTGACCGGCGCACGACTGGAGAACGGGTTGTTGCATATCGAGCTTAAACGCGAAGTGCCGGAAGCCAAAAAGCCGCGCCAGATCGCCATTGAAAGCGCTCTGCTCGCCGCCAAAGCAAAAACGCCCGCAAAACTGGCGGCTTGAAAACTGGCGGCGCAACCGGCGCCATCGCAGCGAAATCCATTGAAAAATCCTTCAAAAGGAGGCGGGGGCAGCCCTGCCTCCTCTCTTTTGAGAGCATCTGACGCAATTGAACGGGCAAAAAGCCCTACAAAGACAGGGCGCGATCCCCGCGCCCCGCAGAACAAAGCCTATCATCGCTTGCCGATAACCGGCTGCACTATAGCGTTTTTGCTTTAGAGCAATTCCAGCGATCGCTGAAAACGCTCTAGCCCCCGCTCACGCCCCGTGGCAGTGCTTGTATTTCTTGCCCGAACCGCACGGGCACGCTTCGTTGCGGCCAATCTTGCCCCAGGTTTTGGGATCGTTAGGGTCGCGCGCCTCTGCAGGCACCACCGGCGGCGTAGGGGCAAAACCAAGCCGCGCATTGGCGGTTTCGAAATCATCTTCGCCCGTTTGCGGATTGGTATGATGCGCCCGCATCGGCGGCAAGTCCGGTTGCGGCGGTTGCTCGAACACCACCTCGACCCGCATCAATTGCCCGGTCACATTCTCGCGCAGCGACACCAGCAGCTTGTCATAAAGCTCGAAGGCTTCCGATTTGAACTCATTGAGTGGATCACGCTGGGCCATGCCGCGCCAGCCGATCACTTGGCGCAAGTGATCGAGCGTCACCAGATGTTCGCGCCACAGATGATCGAGCAATTGCAGCACCACCTGCTTTTCAATATAGCGCATCATTTCAGGCGAATTGGCGCTCTCCCGCGCGGCATAGGCATCATCGGCCGCATTCAGCAACCGCTCGCGCATCTCTTCATCGGCGATGCCTTCTTCGGCGGCCCAATCCTTGATCGGCAGATCGAGCGCCAGAAAGCGCTGCACCTCCTCCTCCAGCGCGGCAATATTCCACGCTTCAGGATACGCCCCCGGCGGAATATTCCGCCGCACCATATCTTCCACCACCGAATGGCGCATATCCCGCACGGTTTCGGAGAGGTCATCCTCCGCCATCAATTCGCGCCGCTGCTCGAACACCACCTTGCGTTGGTCGTTCATCACGTCGTCATATTTGAGCACATTCTTGCGCAGATCGAAATTGCGCGCCTCAACCTTTTTCTGGGCGGTTTCCAGCGCCTTGTTCACCCAAGGATGCGCAATCGCCTCGCCTTCCTGCAGCCCGAGCTTTTGCAAAATCCCGTCCATGCGATCCGAGCCGAAAATGCGCATCAGATCATCATCAAGAGCAAGGAAGAATTTGGTTCTGCCAGGATCGCCTTGCCGCCCGGAGCGCCCGCGCAGCTGGTTATCAATGCGGCGGCTTTCATGCCGTTCTGCGGCAATCACATAAAGTCCGCCCGGCGCCTGCATCGTTCGCGCAGGCTTGCTGCCCTTGGCTGGCTCCAGCTCGATCTCTTCGCCAGAATGGAGCACCACTTCGCGATTGGCGGCAATTTCCGCCGCGATCCGCGCCCGCGCCTGTTCCAGGGCCGCCCCTTCCAGCCCCGAAGCTTCGCGCTCAAGCCGCATTTTGAGGTTACCGCCCAATTGAATATCGGTACCGCGCCCGGCCATATTGGTGGCGATGGTGATCGCGCCGGGCACCCCGGCCTGGGCGACAATAAATGCCTCCTGCTCGTGATAGCGTGCATTGAGCACCGCGAACAGTTTTTCCCCCGGCGTCCCCTGATCACCATCGAGCAGCGGCTTGAAAGCCTCCGGATCCGACAGATCGATCTGCTTGAACCCATGCGCAAGAAGCGCCTCGGCCAGCATTTCCGATTTCTCGATCGAGGTCGTGCCCACCAGCACCGGCTGGCGCCGCGCTTTCGCCCGCTCGATTTCCGCGATGATCGCGGCGTTTTTCTCGCGCGCGGAACGATACACCTCGTCATCCTGATCCAGCCGCGCAACCGGCACATTGGTGGGAATTTCCACCACTTCCAGCCCATAGATCTGCTGGAATTCCTCTGCCTCCGTGCCCGCCGTACCGGTCATGCCCGCCAGCTTCTTGTACAAGCGGAAAT
>CAZGKS010000122.1:0-6443 GCA_964526275.1 uncultured Methylobacterium sp.
CTTTAAAAAACGGATCCGGCGCCAACCGTGCAGGCGGTAAATCAACCCCGATCCCCGGAATAGGCCGCACATACAGGCGTAAATCCCGCCCCTCGATCTGCCATTCCAGCCGCAACGTGCCAGGACGGTCCAGCCCCTCGCACAGCAGCACGGCAAGCGCCAAGCGCGTTTGCAGGGGGCGCAAGCGAAATACCGGCCCGGCCCGGCCTGCCCGCACATCGCCCGGCTCCAGCACAAGGCGGGACACCAGCAGCTCTTCGCCCGCATCTACCAGCCCGATCGCCTCCTTGAGCAAGACACCGGGCAAGATAACCTCCACCGGATCAAGCCCGGCCCCCTGCGCTTCGCAAAGGCGCAGACTATCGGCCAGCAACCGCGCATGGCGATACGCGCCGCGCATCGCTTCGCGCGCATCCAGCACCAGATCCGGCCCCGCATAGGCATCGCGCAGGGTTGGATCCGCAAGCAGCTCCAGCATGCCCAAAGCGGCCGTAAACGGCGCCAGCGCATCATGCGGAATGCGGTTTATATCGGCCTCGCTCCGCGCGCCCAAAGGCGGCTCGATCACCACCAGCACTTGCCGCCCCGCCACCCCGGTAAGGGAGATGGGCGAAAAGCTGAGGGTCATTTCCCGGTAAAATCCGTCCTGCGCGCCAAGGCCCTGCGCCCCGTGTGGCAGCCGCGCGCGCAAACTCAGCTTGCGCGTAGCATTGCCAGCGGTTGCAACCTCCGCCAGCATTTGCAGCAGCGCCACGCGGTCTGAAACAAGAACGAGTTCCAGCAGGCTGTCTCCTGCAAACGCAGCACCCGAAGTCCGCTGCTCAAGCAAGGCGTGGTCAATCCGCCCTAGCGAATCACATACCAGCGCAAAGCCCCCCTCCTTGCCCGCCAGCAGATGGGCAATGGTCTGCAACCGCTCAAGGCGTCCGCGTGTGGAAAGCGTTTTCACGGGGGGTTCCGGCAACCAAAAATACGTGAGCCCGAAATACGTGAGCAAGGAGACAATCGACACCCCCAACCCAAACGCCTGCGCCAGAAGATGCCCCCCGCCGCCAGCCCAAACGCCCGCTCCGAAAACCAGCCCCCCCGCGACCACAAACGCCATCCGGCGATAGCGCAGATGTTGGCCGCGCACACGCCCCGCCAGATCTTCGATCAACAACAAAACCAGATACGCCGCCACCGCGCCGGGGAGCCAGCCGCCTTGGAGCAAAAAGGGCAACGCACAAAGACCAACCAGCGTAACCGGCAGGTTAGGGAGCCTTTGACGCCCCAAATACACCGCAAGCCGCACGACCACCACGCCTGCAAGCGCCATCAGATCCAACGAAATATGCGGGATCGCTTTAAAGGGCAGCAAGGAAACGCAAACCCCAAGCCCCGCAGCAGCGGCAAGCAAGGCCACGGTTTCCGGCAACCGCCGCCGCTCTTCGAGGCTAACGCCTGCCAACGCCGTATCGAGCGGGGCATCGTCGAGGATGGTCTCAGGCATAGGCCGCATGGTCATTCTTCTGTCTCACTGTCTTGGCAAATATCGTGTTGAACGCTGTGTCCGGCGTCCGGTATTCCGGCAACCAACAAGCCCCCAAAACCACACCCAACAAACCGCCGTTTCCACGCACTCCGCATAAGCCGTGATTTCCACGGCCCTCACCATGGCGCAAACGCCTTAAACGGACCCTAAAAACCGCGCGCATACGGCAAAGCTTGCCTCCCGGAGCGCAGTAATTTAAGGCTATGGTGAACAAATCCTGATGAGAACCCTTGACATACCCAGCGCGCTTGCAAACCCTGATCGACGATCTGACCTTCCTGGACGATTGGGAAGACCGCTACCGCTATCTCATCGACCTTGGCAAAGCGCTGCCCGCAATGGCGCCCGGGGAGCAAACCGAAGCCACCCGCGTACAAGGCTGCGCCAGCCAGGTCTGGCTGGTGATCGAGCCGCAACCAAACGGCCGCCTGCACCTGCGCGGCGATAGCGACGCCTTGATTGTCAAAGGGTTGGTTGCGCTGGTTCTGACCATGTATGACGACCAGACCCCCGCAGACATTCTGGCCTTTGATGCCCATGCCGTTCTCGCCAAAATCGGGCTATCCACGCATCTGACCGCCCAGCGCGCGAACGGCCTTGCCGCCATGGTCAAACGCATCCGCGCTGTCGCCGCCCCCTGATCCGGCAACGCGCCCCCATGCCCGCGCGGCAAGGGACGCGCTGCCCTTATTTCCTTGCTCTCTTCGGCCCGGCTTTGCTGGATCCAGCGTTGCTTGGGCCAGTTACAGCATTGCCAAGGCCATAATGCCGCGCCAAGGCCCGCAAGGCCAGCACCAGCACAACCTTGCCGGAGCGCGCCGGCAAATGCCGCTCCGCTTCTATCCCCTCCAGGCCTTTGCCAAAGCCGCACACATCCATCAGCACATTGGCAAGGTCCGGCCCCAACGCTGCACTGGCGCGCGCAATGCGTTGCCGGGCATGGCTGGCGACTTCGCTGGCCTGCAACCCGCCATTCGATCCGGCATAATCCACCGCCAGCCGCGACCAGTTGATCGTCACGCTCGGCAACAAATTCGCCAGATGCAGATCTTGCTGAAACCGCGCTGCGGCCTCCATTTCGGCTGGCCCCAGCCAATGGGCCAAATGCGCCGAACGGCACAGATACGCAATCGGATCCTCCCGCAGATTAACCCGAACCCGGTGCGTTTGCGCGCGCATCTGGTCAGGCACAGCGTCCTCCGGGCTGGTTCGGGCGGGCAGCGCACACAGCACAATCTCGCGGTGTTGATCCGCAAACGGATCCTGATCCGCCTGCAGACGGCGCACAAGCGCCCCCCCTTCGGGCGTGAGATGATAGCGCTTGACCCCGCTATGCGAGCGGCAAACCACCGCCCCCCGCTCGATCAGAACCGCCAGCGCCCCCACCCCCATCGGCAGCGGCAAGCTGGTCTGGCTATCGGTTTTGATCAGCACCAAGGTCTCCTCGCGCCGCTCCAGCACGTGCTCCCCAGCCGCAAGCCGCAGCAATAATCGCCGTGCCTCGCGCTGATCCGCCGCCCGCAGATCGCCCAAGGTTTGCGACGTATGGGCAGGCGAACCCGTTGCAGCCCCAGCGGCTAAGGCAGAGGAGGCGTTCCGTACACGCATGGCCTGCCCCTTCATTCGCTCTTTTCCTGCGCACTGAAGGCATCCACCCAGCAGCGCAAGGCCGGTTCAAGCAGATCAAACGCGCGGTCGATCGCGGCGCTGTCCCGCCAATCCTCCATCCGCGAGCAGGCATGGCGGGCGGTTGTGCGGTCGCGCCCGAAACTTTTGCCCGCACTGGTGAGATTGGCAGAAAAAACAATATGAAGCAGATAGATAGCAGCTTGTCGTGCCGTAGCTACATTCGCAGGTCCCCGCGTTGCGGCGCGCAGCAAATGCGGCGAGACCGCCTGCCACCCGGCAGCGCAGGCCGCGCTGCATCGTTCTGCCAGCAACCTGCGCGTATACACCTGCTGCGGGGTCAACTGTTTGCGCGGGCGCCCGCGTTTACGCATAGGCTTTGTCATTTTAAGCTTTTGAGGTGATGTATCAGCAGTCATCTGGAACCTCTTTAATGTTTTTCGTAAGTGAATTAAAAAACAATACCGAATTGAATGCAATTTTAATTTATGTATTCTAAGAGTTTTTAGATTTAAAATCCCCGTTTTTTTAAAACAAAACTAAACTATATTAAATAAATTTACTAAGATAAAATATATTTATATTTTTAATCCCCGTTTACTGCATAAAATATAAAGAAAATTATTTTGAAGACGGGCTGCCTTACAAAAAACACCCAACCCGGCGCATGCATCCGCATTCCCTGCCTTCTTGTCGCAAGGCACCGGGCACAATCAAACCGTTGGAAAACGCCGCCCCCACCCGCCACCGCCCCGCAAAACGGATACCGGCCGCACAAACATACGGGATATATTTACCCCCAGCGTCCTGTCCCGGAAGGGCTAGAGCCATTCCAGCGATCGTTGGAACCGGTTTCGCGTCCGGAATTTCGTTGAAACAAAGAGAGAAAGCGTTTCAGGCGATTCAATCTTCGCTGGAAACGCTCTACGCTCCCACTTCCTGCGCCAGTTCCAAGGCCAGCCGCACCAACACCGCCAGATCCTCCGGGCGCGAAAGCCGATGGTCGCCCTCCGGGATCAGCGTATAGCGCAGATCTTCTGCCGCAAGCTCGGCCATGAACCGCTCGACATGCGCGCGCGGCACATCCGGGTCCGCCCCGCCTTGCATAATATGCAGCGGCATCCCAAACCTCGGATGCGTGCCCAACAGGCCATGCGCCTTGCCATCCTCGATCAGCGCCCGGGTGATCGGAGTAGGGTCCGGCGCATAGGCAGAGGCGCGATACCACACCCCTTGCTGCATAATCTGATCGCGAATTTCCTGCGGCAACGCCGCCCACATCAAGGCTTGCGTAAAATCGACAGCAGGCGCGATCAGCAGCAAGGCAGCCGGCCTGCACGCGCAATCGTGAAGCCGTTGCGCCGCCCGCAGCGCCAGCCATCCGCCCATGGAGGAGCCGATCAGCATCGGCGCAGGCCCGGCTTTGGCGCAAAGCATCGCCAGCGCATCTGCCAGCCATTGCGAGAGCGTACCGGCCTCGAACGCGCCAGAGCTTTCTCCATGGCCGGAATAATCAAACCGCAGGAAGGCAAACCCCGCCGCAAGCGCCGCCTGTTCGAGCGCCAGCGCCTTGGTGGACCCCATATCGGAGGCAAAGCCGCCCATCCACACCCAGCACGGCCCCCGCCCCGGCGTAAAATGATACGCAAGACGCCTTGCCGCAAACCCTGCGGCGGCATCGGCAGGCAGATCGAGGAAAAGCGGTGCGGCAACGGGCGCCATTGGCGAGGACATGGTGTTTCTCCTGTTGGGGGCGATCAAGACAGCGCAACACATCGCGCAAAGCCTCTTTACCCGCTTGCCCGCTTTATGCGAAAGAGACCTATGATGCATACTGGTTTTAACGCCTCCCGCCCGCTGGAAGGGCGCACGATTTTGCAAATCATCCCGGATCTGGAGGCAGGCGGGGCAGAGCGCACCACTGTCGATATTGCCGAAGGGTTGGTGCAGGCTGGCGCGCGCGCCTTGGTTGCAAGCACCGGCGGGCGCCTGGTTGGCGAGCTTTCGGCCAAGGGCGGCATGTTCATCCCCTTTCCGGCGCGCACAAAAAACCCGTTTGCCATGGCCTCCAATATCGGCAAGCTGGTGCGCCTGATGCGCGATGAACAGGTTGATCTCATCCATGCCCGCTCGCGCGCGCCCGCCTGGGTTGCGCTGGCTGCGGCGCGGTATCTCAAACGGCCGTTTGTCACCACCTATCACGGCGCTTACCGGGGGCAATCTGCGGCCAAAAAGCTCTATAATTCCGTGATGGTGCGCTCCGACCGCGTTATCGCCAATTCGGTATTCACCGCCAAAAGCATCCGCGAAACCTTCGGCACCCCGCCTGAGCGCTTGCGCATCATTCCGCGCGGCACGGATCTGGCCGCGTTTGCGCAAGGCAAGGTGCATCCCGGCCAGGTCGATGCCCTGCGGCAAGCCTGGCAGGTCGCGCCCGAATCCCGGCTGGTGTTGCTGCCCGGCCGCCTGACCGCCTGGAAAGGCCAGCGCGTTCTGGTGGAAGCCGCCGCGTTGCTGGAAGCCCACGGCCTGCGCGATGTCACCTATATTCTGGCGGGGGATGCGCAAGGACGCGATGGCTACCGCGAGAGCTTGCAAAACCAGATCGAGCGGCATGGCCTGCTCCAGCGCGTGCGAATCGTCGGGCATGTAACAACCATGGCCGCCGCCTATGCCACCGCCACCTGCGTGGTCGTGCCTTCGATCTTGCCCGAAGCGTTTGGCCGGGTTGCGGTAGAGGCGCAAGCGGCTGGCGTGCCGGTTATTGTCTCCGATCTGGGGGCGGTGAGCGAAACGGTGCTGGCCCCGCCGGATCTGGCGCCCGAATTCCGCACCGGCTGGCGCGTACCGGCGGGCGATGCCCACGCACTGGCGCAAACCTTGCTGGAGGTGCTCTCACTGGGGGCCAGCGCCCGCGAAAAACTGGCCGCCCGCGCGGACCGCCACGTAACCCGGCATTTTTCGCTCGAAAGCATGGTGCAATCTACCCTTGGCGTCTATGCGGAATTGCTGGAGACCTAGGGTCAGGACCTATTAATTTGGGCGAAATGGTTGGCTAGAAAAATTCGCAAGGTTGAGGAGCAAGCCCGCAGGAACCCTCATGGGTTTCAAGGGATTGCGACATAAAGATTGCGGATTTTTCGTCAATCCGAAGGACAAGATTTTGAAGGCAAACTGGTGCGTCGAAGGTTTTGACCATACCATGGGGTATGCTCTGCAACCTTCTCCTGCCATTTTACGCTTCAAAATCATGCCATTTCGTCCAAATTAGTAGGTCCTGACC
>CAZGKS010000123.1:0-6418 GCA_964526275.1 uncultured Methylobacterium sp.
GTGGATATTTATGGCCTCTCGGAAGTGATCGGGCCGGGGGTGGCCAATGAATGCGTGGAAAGCAAGGATGGTCTGCATATTTGGGAAGACCATTTTTATCCGGAAATCATTGACCCGCAAACCGGCGCGGTGCTGCCCGATGGCGAGAAAGGCGAGCTGGTTTTCACCTCGCTCACCAAGGAGGCAATGCCGATCATCCGCTATCGCACGCGCGATTTGACCCGCCTGCTGCCCGGCACGGCGCGCAGCATGCGGCGGATGGAGAAGGTCACCGGCCGCTCCGATGATATGATCATCTTGCGCGGGGTGAATGTGTTTCCTAGCCAGATCGAGGAAAAACTGCTCACGCTGGACGCGCTTTCCGCCCATTACCAGATCGTGCTCACCCGTACCGGCCGCATGGACGAAATGGAAGTGCTGGTGGAAGCCCGGCCCGGCGCGGGCGAAGCGGCGGCACAAGCGGGTAAAACCTTGGCCAAGGGCATCAAGGATACAATCGGCATTTCCGCCAAGGTGAGCGTATGCCCGCCGGAGGGGATCGAACGCTCGCAGGGTAAGGCCAGACGGATTGTCGATCGACGGCCGAAAGGGTAAGGCTTTGCCGGAAAGTTTTTCCCTATCGTTATTCCAAGAGGATAAATGGCCAGACCCCGCGCCGCCGATTACGAAGATAAACGCATTGCGATCTTGCGCAAGGCGGCGCAGCTTTTTGCCCATAAGGGCTATGACGGCGCGGCGCTGGCGGAGATCGCCGCAGAATTGAACATATCCAAGGCGTTGTTTTATCATTATTATCGCTCCAAGGAAGACTTGTTATACGATATTATCCACACCCATCTCGAAGAATTGGTCGCGGTTACAGAGCGCGCCGATAACCCCGCTTATGCGCCCAAGGAGCGCTTGCACCGCATTATCGCCGCCATTCTCGATTGTTACCGCGGGGCGGATGATGAACACCGCATCCAGATCAACCATCTGGGGCAGCTCTCGCCGGAGCGGCAAGGCCTGCTCAAGGGGCTGGAGCGGCGCTTGGTTTTGGCGCTCTCGGCCGTGGTGCAGGCCCTCAACCCGGCGCTGCCGCCTGCGCATGTGAAACCGCTCACCATGACCCTGTTTGGCGCGCTCAACTGGAAATATATGTGGTTCCGGGAAGGCGGGACGGTGAGCCATGCCGATTATATCGCCCTTTTGACTGATTTTTGTGCCAAGGGACTGACAAACTCTCCCGGCGGAACCTGAAAAAGGGTATCGCCTGCAAGACCTTTTTTGAGACAAGGCCTTTTTTGAGACAAGACCCTGTTTGAGAATCGAGCGGATATGCCAACCTTTACCCCCAAACTTGTCAGCATGGTCCGCGCAGGCTATCGCGGGCGTGATTTTCGGGCCGATGCGGTGGCAGGGCTTACCGTGGCCATTATCGCCTTGCCGCTCTCGATGGCTTTGGCCATTGCCTCCGGCTTGCCGCCGCAAACCGGGCTTTATGCGGCCATTTTCGGCGGGTTTCTCATTTCGGCGCTGGGCGGTTCGCGCTACCAGATCGGCGGCCCTGCGGGGGCGTTCATCACGCTGGTTTATTCGATTGTCGAACGCCATGGCCATGAAGGGCTGCTGATCGCAACCTTGATGGCCGGGGTTTTCATGGTTCTGATCGGGATATTGCGGCTTGGCAGCTATATCCGCCTTGTGCCGCATGCGGTGGTGGTGGGGTTTTCGGCGGGCATTGCCGTGATCATTTTTGCCAGCCAGATCAAGGAAATTCTTGGCTTGCCGCTTGTTAAGGAGCCTTCGGCTTTTCTGGCCAAGCTGGCCGCTTTGGCCCCCGTGCTACGGGATTTTTCACCCGCAACGGCGGGGGTATCGCTGGCCACTTTGGCTTTAATTCTGGCGATCCTTAAATTCCGCCGCCATTGGCCGGGTTTTTTGATCGCGGTGATCGTGGTTTCAACGCTATGCACCCTGCTGGGTCTGCCGGTGGAAACCATCGGCACCCGGTTTGGCGCGATCCCCCAAACCGTGCCGTTGCCGCATTGGCCTGCCTTCGATGCCGCGCGGTTGCTCACCCTCTTGCCCGATGCGCTGGCTATTGCGGCGTTGGGCTCGATTGAATCACTGCTCTCGGCTGTGGTGGCCGACCGGATGGGCGGCGGGCAGCACCGCCCCAACAGTGAATTGGTGGCCCAAGGCATCGCCAATATCGGCGCGAGCCTGTTTGGCGCCATGTGTGTCACCGGCACGCTCGCCCGCACGGCCGCCAATGTGCGGGCGGGCGCACGCAGCCCGGTTGCGGGCATGCTCCATGCGGTCTATCTGGCGGCGTTTTTGCTGGTGGCCGCCCCGCTGGCGCGCCATATCCCGCTGGCGGTTTTGGGGACCATGCTGGCGGTGGTAGCGTGGAATATGGTTGAGCGTGCGGCTTTCGGGCAGATTATGCAACAACGCAACGCGCATACGCTGGTTTTGCTGACAACCCTTCTGGTGACCATTTTTATCGGCCTGCTCCCGGCGATTGGTGCCGGAATCGCGCTACATAGTATCCTGCATGGGGTGTTGACCCCGCGCAGATAACCCCTGCTTTCCGGCAGGGCAAGTGAACGCGCCATAAAAAACAAGTGAAGCACCCTAAACCGGCAGCGCCTTGAAAAAAAACCGCCCCTGCGCCACAAGGGGGCGTGTGGACCGTGTGAGCACGCCTTGCCTGCCAAGCAATCCACTCTACCACTACCAACGGCCAATGGTATTTCTCTGCATTTGCGCAGATCAGATACCTGCTCAACCCGCGAGGATTTCATGTCCGCCACCGCGCTTCGCCCCGTGCCTTCCGCTGTGCTTCCGGCGTTTCGTCTGGAGAGTATGCAGGCCGATTTTGCCGCGCAGTTTGACGCCTTGCTCACGGCGCAGCGCGAAAGCGCGGCCGATGTCCGGGCGGTGGTGCAGGCTATTCTGGCGGATCTGCGCGCGCGCGGCGATGCAGCGCTTGCCGAATACACCTTGCGGTTTGATAGGGTCGATTTTTCCCAAACCCCGATGCGGGTAAGCGCAGAAGAGATCGCCAGCGCCCATGCGCGTTGCGAGACGCAAGATCTTGAAGCGCTGGCTTTTGCCGCAGCGCGCATCCGTGCCTTTCATGAAAAGCAAAAACCGCAGGATGTATCGTTCGAGGATGCGCTGGGGGTTAGGCTTGGCTGGCGGTGGGGGGCGCTTGATTCGGTGGGGCTTTATGTGCCCGGCGGCACGGCTTCCTATCCCTCTTCTGTGCTGATGAACGCCATCCCGGCCAAGGTTGCCGGGGTTGCCCGGTTGGTCATGGTGGTGCCGATGCCCGGCGGGGTATGCTCGCCCCTCGTGCTGGCCGCAGCGCATCTGGCGGGGGTAGATGAAGTGTACCGCCTTGGCGGCGCGCAAGCGATCGGCGCCTTGGCCTATGGCACAAAAACCTTGGCGCCGGTTGCCAAAATTGTCGGCCCCGGCAATGCCTATGTGGCGGAAGCCAAACGGCAGGTCTTCGGGCAGGTGGGGATTGATCTGGTAGCAGGCCCTTCGGAAGTGGTGATCATTGCCGATAGCAGCGCCAACCCGGCTTGGATCGCCGCCGATCTGCTGGCGCAAGCGGAACACGATGAAGCCGCCCAATCGGTGCTGCTCACGCCCGATGCCGCTTTGGCGCGCGCCGTTGAAACCGCGCTTGGCGGCCAGCTTGCCAAGCTGCCGCGGCAGGCGATTGCGCAAAAAAGCTGGCAGAACAATGGCGCGATCGTGGTGGTACAAGACCTTGCGGAAGCTTGCGCGCTGGCAAACCGGCTAGCGCCCGAACATCTTGAACTGATGACCGAAAACCCAGAGACCCTTGCCGCGCAGATCCGCCATGCGGGCGCGATTTTTCTGGGGCATTATACGCCCGAAGCGATTGGCGATTATGTCGGCGGCTCGAACCATGTGCTCCCCACGGCCCGTTCAGCGCGGTTTGCCTCTGGCCTTGGTGTGCTCGACTTCATGAAAAAAACCTCGCTGCTCGCCTGTGGCCCCGCCCAGCTGGCCGCCCTTGGCCCGCATGCGATCCGCTTGGGGCACGCGGAGGGGCTTGCCGCGCATGCCCATTCGGTAGCGGTGCGGTTGACGGGAGGCACCCTATGAACCCGAACAACCGCCTGAGCAATATCGTGCTCGACGAAACCTCGATCGAGCGCGGCGCGCCCGATCAGGAACACGAACGCATGACCGCGATCTATGATCTGGTCGATGAAAATGTGTTTGCCCTGCCCGGCCATGCGGAAGGGCCGTATCTGTTGCGGCTCGGGCTTGTTTCCAACCGTCTGGCCTTTGATATTCGCCACGAGGACGACACTCCGATTGTCACGCATCTGCTCTCGCTTTCGCCCTTCCGCAAGGTTATCAAGGATTATTTCCTGATCTGCGAAAGCTATTACGAGGCGATCCGCACCGCTTCCCCCGATAAAATCGAGGCGATCGATATGGCGCGCCGGGGGGTGCATAACGAAGGGGCGGAACTGGTGGTGGAACGCCTTGCGGGCAAGATCGAGATTGATACGCAAACCGCCCGGCGGTTATTCACCTTGTTGGCAGCCTTGAGCTGGAAGGGGCAAGACCGCTGATGAAAGTCGTTCTCGATCGTCCGTTGCAATCCTTGTTGTTTGTGTGCTCCATGAATTCTGTGCGCTCGCCCATGGCCGAGGCGCTGGCAAAAGCAGAATTTGGCTCGAAGGTGTTTGTGGAATCCGCCGGGCTGTTCAAGCTCCCGCGCGATCCCTTCATGCTCGCGGTGCTCTATGAAGCCGGGATCGATTTTGCGCAGGATGAGCCCCACAACCTCTCGGATGTCGAATGCGCCAGTTTCGATCTGGTGGTGACCCTCTCCCCGGAGGCGCATTCGGAAACCGAAAGCATGCTCGACAGCAGCGCGGTGGCGCATATCAATTGGTTCATTGAAGATGTCACGCTCGATAGCCAGGGCACGCGCGAGCAAAAACTCGACGGGTACCGCCGCGTTCGGGATACGATCAAGGCGAAAATATTACAGGATATTGTCCCGTTGCTGGACCGGTAACCCGCTTACAGAAAACCCAGCCTATCGCGCCTTTACTTTTGATGGAAGGATCAAAAGCAAAGGCGCATGCTTCAACAAAGGGTGCGAGACGGTAAAAGAAAACCCGGCGCAATCGCACCGGGTTTTGTATTTTTGGTTTTGTATTTTTGGCTTGGTCTTTTGGCCTCGGCTATCTTGTGCACAAGGCCGGTTTTATGCCCTTTGGGAGTGCACCTTCAGGCATGTGCCTTTGAGAGCAGTTTCCGATCAGATCAGAAGCTCTAATTCAATGGCGGAAGGGCAGCACGATGGATTCGCGCACCGGGGTAGTGACATTTTGCGTGATGCGCTGTGCCAGCTCGGCGACCTTCTGGCTGTCTTTATGCACGGCCGCGATTTGTGCGCTGGCAAAAGCTTGCTGAAGCTTGAGCGCTTCGGTTACATCCGTTGCCGATAACACCGCTTTGAGGTGATCAAACCCGGCCATGATCTGGCTGCGGGTAATGGCGACCAATTGCGCGGAAAATTCACGCGTGCCGGTCTGGGCGGCATTCATGCTTTCTTCGAGCTTGGTGGTGACCGCCTCGCTCGCCCCGCGCAAGGTGGCATATTGGGCCTTGACCTGCTCGACGCTCTTTTGCGTGGAAGCACGGAAGCTCTCCTGCGAGGCGCGCAAGGTTTCCTGCGCTGTGCTCACCATTGCGGGCAGCGGGCTGACCAAGGCAAGATGGGCCGGAGCGGGGGCGGGCGCTGCCACTTTGGGGGCGGGTGCTGCCACGGGCGCAGGGGCCGGGGCTGTCGTAACAGGCGCAGGGGTCGCTACAGCCGCCGCAACGGGGGCGGGCGCTGCCACAGTGGCCGGAGCCGCCACTTTGGGGGCGGGAGCCGCAACCGGCGCTGCGGCAGGCGCAGAAGCCGCAACGGGGGCGGGCGCAGGGGCTGCAACCGCCGCAGGCTGGGGACGCCCATTTGCCGGAGCGGATGCGGGGGTGGGTTTTTTGGGGTTAGCCATGGAAATCTCCTGTTGAGGGCCTTCATTGGCCATGGGGACAAACATGGGAGCTCTGATACAGGGTTTTTTGCTGCACTGCAATATAATCCTTAGCCTTAAAAAAATCAAAACAGCCTCATACGCTTGCTGGAATTTTACGGCGCTTACCCTTTCCTTTCTGCCGGTGCTTTCATGTCTTTTTGGGGCATACTTTGCCCAAGCGCGACAGAGCGACTTGACGAAGGGCGGCAAGCTGAATAATTTAAACTTAAAAGAAACAGCCCTCGGAGGATCCCATGCGTATTGTGTGTATCGGTGGGGGCCCTGCCGGGCTCTATTTTGCGCTGTTGATGAAAAAACTGCACCCGCAGCATTCCGTTGCGGTG
>CAZGKS010000124.1:0-6404 GCA_964526275.1 uncultured Methylobacterium sp.
CCGGATCATCGGCCCTATCGATCAAGGCGGTCTTTTCAAGCCAGTATTTAGCGGTTTCAACCGCCATTTGCTCCCGCTGCTGGAACGATTTAAGCCCCAAAAGCCCGCCGATCGACCAGTTCGAGGCCACCATCAGCGGGTTATGCTGCGCCACCATCAGGTTTTCAAGCACCGTCATCCCGGAAAAAAGACGGATATTCTGGAAGGTGCGCGCTACCCGCGCTTCTGCGGTCACGCGAAAATCGGGCATGCGTTCCAGCAAGAACAGCTCGCCCCCTTCCCCGCGTTTGCGATGTTGGGCGCTCTCGGTGAGCGGCTCGACATAGCGCCCGATATCGATCTGCCCGTGCCGCAACGCCATCCGCCCGACCGTTGGCTTGTAAAACCCGGTAATACAATTGAAAACCGTCGTTTTGCCCGCCCCGTTCGGCCCGATCAGCGCGGTAATATCGCCGCGCCCGACAACAAAGGACAGATCATTGGTCGCAACCAGCCCACCAAACCGCATGGTCAGATGCTCCACAAGGAGCAAGGGATCGTCATAAGCCCGCATGGTAACCGCTCTCCCCAAACCACGGATTAAAGGCGCAAGAAACGGTGCTCATCCAAGAAACGGTGCTCATCCATGCCCCTCCTTGATCAGATCCGACGAGACAACCTTCTTTTCTTTCAAAAACACCGTCGGCTCGCGCGAAGAGATCAGCCCGCGCGGCTTCCAGAGCATCATCAGCACCATGCACAACCCATAGAGCAGCATCCGGTAGCGCGTCGGCTCGAAATCCGCGCCCAAAACCGCCTTGAGAAAATCCAGTTCGCGCAAATATTCAAGCCCGCCAACCAGCAATACCGCCGAAATAACAATCCCGACCAGCGACCCCATGCCGCCGAGCACCACAATGGCGAGAATTTGCGCGGATTCGATGAACACAAAGCTTTCCGGCGAGATAAACCCTTGCCGTGCCGCAAAAAACGCCCCCGCGAACCCGCCGAACATCGCCCCAATCGCAAAGGCTGTCAGCTTGGTATTCACCGTATTGACCCCCAGCGAGCGGCAGGCGATTTCATCTTCGCGCAGCGCCTCCCAGGCACGCCCCACCGGCAACCGCCGCAAGCGTTTAGAGACCGCCGCCGTAACCAGCGCGAGCAGTAAAATCACGTAAAACAGGAAGATCGTTCGGTGGATCGGGGTAAATTCGAGCCCGAATGTCGCCGCAAATCCCTGATCCGACGCATTGAACGGAATGCCAAAGAAACTCGGTCGCGGGATCGAGTGAACCCCGGCATACCCATTGGTAAATTCCACCCAGTTGATCAAAATCAGCCGGATAATTTCCCCGAACGCCAAGGTAACGATGGCCAGATAATCCCCCCGCAGCCGCAGCACCGGAAACCCGAGCAACACCCCCCAGAATGCCGCCAGAATGCCCGCCACGGGCAGGCAGATCCAGAACGACCAGAACGGCCAGAAATTCGGCCCCACCCATTCGGCCATCGTCGCTTTGATAACCGGGGAGGTCGCCATCAGGCCATAAGAATAGGCGCCAACGGCATAAAACGCCACATAGCCCAGATCCAGCAACCCCGCGAGCCCGATAACAATATTGAGACCCCAGCCAAGCATGATATAAATGAGGATCTGGATACCGTAATTATCCACCCATTTGATCGTCTCGCCCGGCCCGCGCCATGCCAGCACAATCAGCGGATACGCCAGCAAAAACCCGACAATCATCGGCAAGCCGTATTTCTCGACCTTCAGCATGAAATCCGAGCGCGCTTTAACCTTTTTGACAACCGCCGGACCGCGGGTCTGATCCCGCCAGGCGGTCAAAAACCGCAGCGCCATCACCGCAACAACGCTCCAGAACAGCAATTCCGGCCGCCCGGCCAGCACCAGCCCCTTATCGAGCGTCTCCATAGCATGGAGCCCCAGCATCAACCCGAAAAGCCCCAGCGCGATCAGACCCCAGATCAGCGTTTCACGCGTAATCCACCGCCAGTTCACCGCAGGCGGCGGCAGGCCATCGCCCTGCTGAGCCTTATCCATCGATGGCGCACTCTGCCCGGTCATTTTTTCCCCGCTCATGTCACACCTTTTCGACTTCCGGTTTGCCAAGCAAACCTTGTGGCGCAAACACCAGCACGATCGCCAGAATGGAGAAAGCCGCTATATCCTTGTAATCGATCGAGAAATACGCGGACCACAACACCTCGATCAGTCCGATCAGCAACCCGCCCAGCACCGCCCCCGGCAGCGAGCCAATGCCACCCAGCACCGCCGCCGTAAACGCCTTGACCCCCGGAATGAACCCATCGGAAGCCGAAACCACGCCGTAATAAATCAGATACAACGTCCCCGCGACCGCCGCCAGCGAGGCCCCGATGATAAACGTGATCGCGATCGTGCGGTCCACATCCACTCCCAGCAAGGCCGCCATTTTAGGATCCTGCTCGCTGGCGCGCTGCGCCCGCCCCAGCGAAGTTTTTTGCACGAGATACCAGAAAACCCCAAGCAAAACCGCCGTAACACCCAAAATCAGCACTTGTTTATAGGAAATCCCGACATGAAAACCATTGCGCTAGAACAGCGTTATAATATCCCGCATGATCGGAGGAACCGGCTTGTTACGCGCCCCTTGCGCCAATTGCACGAAATTGATGAGGATAAACGATACCCCGATCGCGGAAATCAGCGGCGCCAGCCGAAACGACCCCCGCAATTTCCGATACGCGACCCGCTCGATCACCCAGTTGTAAAGCGATGTAATCACCATGGAGACAACCAGCGCCAGCACCAGCGCCAGAAAGATAACCCCGGCGCTCACCCCCATCAAGCCTGTAACGATCAGATAAACCATCAGCGCCACGAAGGCAGAGATCATGAAAACATCGCCATGGGCGAAATTCACCATGCCGATAATCCCGAACACCATGGTATAACCAATGGCGATCAAACCATAAATCGCGCCAAGTGTTACACCATTGATCACTTGCTGGACAAATACTTCCATGCGGAAGGTCCCCCCGTTTATCTGTGCATTTCCCCACACTCTCCTTCGCGGAAAGCTGTTTTTGAGCATGACCAGCCCGATAGCCGGGCCGATCCTTTTTAGCCTTTAGTCCAGCCATAGCCCATATGCAACCACAGCTCAAGCACTGAAAAAACGTTCTGAAATATTCTTGAGGAAAAATTCGTTTTTTGCCGGAAAAATATATTATTCCCGCGATGCGCGTTGTGCGCGCATGCCATCCACCACCGAAAACCCCGCGCAAAACGGGTCGATATCATCAATGTAAAGCGTATTGACCCCGGTTTGCACCGCCCAGCCCTCCACAGAAGGGATGATCGCGGCATAATCCCCCACGCGCGTTTGCGCTTCAACCCGCCCGGTAAACAGTGAGCCGATCAGGCTTTCATGCACAAACGTATCGCCGACCTTCAGCCGCCCCTGCGCCGCCCATTGCGCCATGCGGGCGGAAGTACCCGTGCCACACGGCGAGCGATCAATCGCTTTTTCGCCATAAAACACCGCATTGGCGGCATGCGCCTCCGGCAAGGTGGGTTCAAGCGCCCATAGCACGTGCCGACACCCCGAAATCGCTGGATTTTCCGGATGAACAGGCGTAATGACCGCATTCACCGCTTGGCGTACGAGCGGCGAGAACTGCACAATCTGCGACGGTTCGAGCCCCTTATAGCCCGGTTGCTCATCGATAATCGCGTAAAAATTACCGCCATAAGCCAGATCCACGCGCAAAGGCCCCAGCCCCGGCACGTCGATTTTAATCCCCTCGCGCCACAAAAACGCCGGGACATTGATCAACTTGACGCTACTTACCCGCCCGCTGGTCGCCCCCTCACGCACATAATGCGCTTCCACCAGCCCGGCGGGGGTATCGAGCCGCACAAGGCCGGGGATGCGCGGCGTGATCAACCCGTTTTCGAGCGCCATGGTAACCGTGCCGATCGTGCCATGCCCGCACATCGGCAAACAGCCGCTGGTTTCAATAAACAGCACGCCGACATCGCAATCCGGCCGGGTAGGCGGATACAGGATCGCGCCGGACATCATGTCATGCCCACGCGGCTCGAACATCAGCCCGGTGCGGATCCAATCAAATCGCGCCAGAAAATCGGCGCGTTTTTCGACCATGCTCGCCCCTTCCAGCAGGGGCCCGCCCCCGGCAACCAGCCGCACCGGGTTACCGCAAGTATGCCCATCGAGGCAGAAAAAGCTGTGTCGCGCCATAAAGGAGCCTCCAGTGAGAACATGCGGCGATAAAGCGATCCGCGGTTTATCGCAAAAAGCATGCGAAAATAAAAAGACAAGACCAGAAGGCGATTCTGTTTGAACGCATTCTGATCTACGATCGCGCGGATAAGGCGCACGCCGGAAGCCGCGTATTTTTGCAAAGCACGCGCCCATACAGCGCTTTTTACGCAAGCTTTGGCAAAACCGGCCGGTTGGCAAGCGCCTGGCGCACAATCGCCTCCACCTGCGCCCGCGCTTGCCCCACCAGCGGCAGGCGCGGCGCCCGGCATCGATCATTGGAGCCGATCACCAAAGCTTCGACCAGCTTGATATTTTGCACCAATTGCGACGAGACATCGAGCACCAGCAAGGGCTCAAACCAGCGATAAAGCGCCAGAGCTTCCGCGTATCGTCCCGCTTGCGATAGTTGCCAGATCGAAACCGTCTCCGCCGGGAAGGCATCGACCAGCCCGGCCACCCAGCCATCGGCGCCCATGGCGGCCGCTTCCAGCGCCAGATTATCCACCCCGCAAAACAGCGCGTAACGATCCCCTGTCAGCCGGATAAGCCGCGTAATCCGGCGCACATCATCCGAGCTTTCCTTGATCGCGACAAACAAGGGCTCATCGGCCGCTTCCGCGAACATTTCGGGCGTAATATCAACCCCGTAAGAGACCGGGTTGTTATAGAGCATGACCGGCAGGCCGCCCGCGCGGGCAACGGCGCGATAATGCGCCATGGTCTCTGCGGGCAGCGAGCGATACGGCACGCCGGGCAGCACCATCAGGCCATCCGCGCCGCGTTTGGCCGCCGCTTCCGCCATCCGGCAGGCGCGCCCGGTAGACCCTTCCACCACGGTCATCAGCACCGGCACGCGGCCATCCGCCACCTGGCGCGCCACATCGAGCACCACCAGTTTTTCCTCAAATTCGAGGGTCGAGGCTTCGCCCAGCGAGCCGCATACAATAAGCCCATCCACTCCCGCCTCAAGTTGCAGGCGAAAACAGCGCGCCATTTCCGCTTCATCGAGCGTATCTTGCGGCGTGAATTTGGTCGTTACCGCCGGGAAAACCCCGCGCCAATTCGGTTTCATAGGCTCTCCAAACCTGTTACGGGCCAAAGGGGTCATTCCCAAAGGCCACAAATCTACCCAAAATAGTCCGGCAAGAGACAGGCCCCGCAAGGCATCGTACAGACATTCGGAGGTAAACTTCAAGACGGATATAAAATTTACGCGCTGGCAGGTGATGCCACATCATGTTGCGCTGCAACATATTGAATAAAAACTACAAATTCTGCGGCAGCCATGCCTTCGTGCCCCTTGACCCTTTGCCAAAAATAAGCTCCATTGAGCTTAAGCAGAAGCAAGAGTGCCCGCCTTTGCAAGGCACCTGTATCAAGGCACCCATATTCATTCAGGTACCCGCAGTGTGGAGAGGAACCGGCATGGCAGGCGAAGGCACCCATTCCATCAGCATGAATGTCAATGGCCGCAAGGTGACCGGCACGGTAGAGCCCCGCACCCTGCTGGCGCAGTTCTTGCGCGAAAATTTACGCCTCACCGGCACCCATATCGGGTGTGATACCAGCCAATGCGGCGCGTGTCTGGTGCATGCCGACGGCTTGGCCATCAAATCCTGCACCGCCTTGGCGGTCATGTATGACGGCGCCAGCATCACCACCATCGAGGGGCTGGCCGCAGGGCAAGACCTGCACCCGATGCAGGCCGCCTTCCGGGAGCATCACGGGCTGCAATGTGGCTTTTGCACCCCGGGCATGATCATGTCTGCCATCGATATGGTCAACCGGCTTGGCCATGATCTCGATGAGCACACCATCCGGCACGAGCTGGAAGGCAATATCTGCCGTTGCACGGGCTATCACAACATCGTCAAGGCCATCCAGTCCGGCGCAAAGGCCATGCAAGCAGGCGCAAGGGCGTAACGCGCAGGCGGCGCAAGGCAGGGCCCTACTGCCACAAAGCGCGTCCTCAGCGCGCATTGGGCGGCATAAGCGGACAGCATGGCGGCCTGCAAACGGCAAGAATCGGGCGCAAACCGCAAAGGTTTGCGCTCAACACCGTCACAAAAGCAGGGCAGTGGCGCAAGGCAACCAGCGCGCTCTGTCTGACTAAGGGGCCCTGGATACATA
>CAZGKS010000125.1:0-2491 GCA_964526275.1 uncultured Methylobacterium sp.
TTCATAAAGCGTGTAAATCGCCTCATTGACCATGGGGAGCAAAATCCGGTTGACGATAAAACCCGGAAAATCCTCGCTCATCGTCACGGTCTTGCCCAAAGCATCCACAAACTGCTTGGCACGGTTGAAGGTGTCATCGCTGGTGGCAATGCCGCGGATAATCTCCACCAATTGCATCACCGGCACCGGATTCATGAAATGTATGCCGATAAATTCTTCCGGCCGTCCCGAGGCGGCACCCAGCCGCGTGATCGAGATAGAAGACGTGTTGGAGGCGACAACCGCGCCCTTTTTAAGCACCCGCGTCAGCCCGGTGAAAATTTTGCGCTTGACCTCCTCGTTCTCGGTCGCCGCCTCGATCACCAGATCGCATTGCGCCAACCCTTCGACATCGGATGCGCCATTGATCCGCGCCAGCGCGCTTTGGCGATCCTTTTCGCTGATCGAGGCTTTCTGCACCTGCCGGGCAAGGTTGCCGGTAATCGTCGCCATGCCCGATTGCACGCGTTCCTCGCTCACATCATGGAGCACGACCTCAAACCCCGCCAGCGCCGCAACATGAGCGATACCGCTGCCCATCTGACCTGCGCCGATAACGCCGACCGTTTTGATTTCCCCGCCCATATTGCCCCGCTTGGTTGGTGTTCTCTCTGGTAACGCTTATAGTTTGGCGGTCATTTCGGGCAGCGCCTCGAAAACATCCGCGACCAACCCATAATCGGCGACCTGAAAAATCGGCGCCTCCGGATCCTTGTTGATCGCCACGATCACGCGCGAATCCTTCATGCCCGCCAGATGCTGGATAGCCCCGGAAATCCCGGCCGCAATGTAAAGCTGCGGCGCAACCACCTTGCCGGTTTGCCCGACCTGCAAATCGTTGGGCGCATAGCCTGCATCCACCGCCGCTCGGCTTGCCCCGATCGCTGCGCCCAGTTTATCGGCCAAAGGCTCGACATATTTGGCAAAGTTTTCAGCCGATCCCAGCGCCCGCCCGCCCGATACAATGATCTTGGCGGCCCCCAGCTCCGGCCGGTCAGATTTGGAAACCTGCTCCGAGACAAACACCGACAGGCTTTGCCCCCCCGGCACGGATACGGGTTCGATAGCGGCATTCCCCCCCGCCCCGACCGGCTGGAAACTGGCATTCTGAATGCTGATCAGCTTTTTGGCGTCTTTTGAGCGCACCACTTGCAACGCATTGCCCGCATAAATCGGCCGCTCAAACGTATCGGGCGCGACAATCGCGCTCACGCCCGAAATCACCTGGCAATCCAGCAAAGCCGCCACGCGCGGCAAGATATTTTTGCCATTGGCCGTGCCCGGTGCCACAATCGCCGTATAATCGGGCGCAAGCGCAACCACCAACGCCGCAACGGCCTCCGGCAAGGCCTGCGCCAGCCCGGCATCTTCAGCATGGAGCACCTTGGCAACGCCCGATAACCCCGCCGCCGCCTGCGCTGCGCCCTGCGCATTCAAGCCCGCGATCAGCACATGCACCTCCCCGCCAAGCTGGCCCGCCGCCGCGACCGCCTTGGCCGTTGCTTCGCCGAGCAGAGCGCCGGAATGTTCCCCCAGGACCAGAACCGCCATCACAATACTCCCGCTTCGGTTTTGAGTTTGCCAATCAATTCATCGACAGAACCAACCTTGACCCCGCCTTTGCGCGCCGGTGGTTCCTTGGTTGTCACAATTTCAAGCCGCGGCGTGGCATCTACCCCCAAACTCTCGGGTGAGGTTTCATCGAGCGGTTTTTTCTTCGCCTTCATGATATTGGGGAGCGAGGCATAACGCGGCTCATTGAGGCGCAGATCGGTCGTGACAATGGCGGGCAGGGTCAGGCTCACCACCTGCAACCCGCCATCCACCTCCCGCGTGACCTCTGCCTTGCCATCCTCCAGCACGATTTTCGAAGCAAAGGTCCCCTGCCCCCAGCCGAGCAACGCCGCCAGCATCTGCCCGGTTGCGTTCATATCGTCATCGATCGCCTGCTTGCCTAAAATCACCAGCCCCGGATTTTCGCTCGCAATCACCGCCTTTATCAGCTTGGCAACCGCCAGCGGCTCCACCGCCATATCGGTTTTGACCAAAATCGCCCGGTCTGCCCCCATGGCCAAAGCGGTGCGCAACGTATCCTGCGCCTGCGCCGGGCCGATAGAGACCACAACCACCTCTTCTGCTTTGCCGGCCTCTTTTAGTCGCAATGCCTCCTCAACCGCAATCTCATCGAAAGGGTTCATGCTCATCTTGACATTGTTGAGATCGACACCCGACCCATCGGGTTTCACCCGGATCTTGACGTTATAATCAACGACCCGCTTGACCGGCACCAAAATCTTCATCGCGCATCCTTCGCATTCGGCGGTTGCCTATTTAGAACCGGAAGCGGGGCGCGTTTCAAGTCCCGTTTACACATTCCCTAAAAAAAACCGCACCGGTGCCCCGGCGCGGCATTTTGCGGATATAAACCTTGCCCCGCCCCGCCCCCAAGCGG
>CAZGKS010000125.1:2501-2847 GCA_964526275.1 uncultured Methylobacterium sp.
ATCTTGATCTTGTTTTTTTGATTTCGCATGCTTTTTTGCGATAAACTGTTATCCCGTTTATCGCAGCAGGCTCCAAGAGGCGAAAAGCCCTCAGAATTGCCGTTCAACCATCATTTTCTTGATTTCCGCAATCGCTTTGGCCGGGTTGAGCCCTTTGGGGCAAGCATTCGAGCAATTGAGAATGGTATGGCACCGATAAAGCCGGAACGGGTCTTCGAGATGATCCAGCCGCTCGCCGGTCGCCTCATCGCGGCTGTCAATCAGCCAGCGATACGCTTGCAACAGCGCCGCCGGGCCCAGATAGCGATCGCCATTCCACCAATAGGAGGGGCAGGAGGTCGAGCAG